>CAIXTT010000041.1 GCA_903922455.1 uncultured Bacteroidota bacterium
AAAGCAAATTGATTTTGTATTGGCTGAAGATTATAATTCTGTTAAACTCACCAAGTCGGGCGGAGGAGGTAACTTCTCAAAATTCCACGGGGGTGGTTCCTCTAAATCTTCCGGCAGATCTTCTTCCGGCTCCTCTTCAAATTCAGGCACTCCCAAAACCAAAAACAAATACGGCAAAGGCACTTCCAAATGGAAGAAATAACGATCACTTAATACGCATACTTAAACGCAACGGCGCTGCGGAAAGCAACGTTAGCAGCGGATTTTCGCTCCCGATAGCTATCGGGATCGCGTCAATACTTCACCACCCGCGCACTACTCACCACCCCATTATCTTCCACCTTCAAAACATAAACGCCATCAACAAATATTGGGTCGTTGAACGTAATAGTAAAGATGTTCCCTTCACAATTTTCTTCGTGCTTGTACATGAGTTGCCCTTTTAAATTATAGAGCGAAATTGAAAGTTTGTGTTTTCCCGATGCTTCAAATAAAACATTTAGTTGATCTTTGAAGGGCGAAGGAAATACAGTCGGTCTATTAAAAAGTTCTCCGCGTTTGAGTGCAATTACTTTCGTGTAATTTTCTTTCCCATTAAAATCAACCTGTCGTAAACGATAATAGGAAATTAATTGCAACAATGGATTTTCATCTTTGAAAGTATAACTGTTTGCTGAGGTGCTATTCCCTTGTCCTCGAACAAATCCTAAATCTTCGAATGTTATTCCCTCTGAAGATCGCTCAACGTAGAAGCCGTCGTTGTTTAATTCAGAGAGGGTGAACCAGTCCAAACGATTATAGTTTTCAAAGGATTTTCCTGTGATGGATCCCATTGTAACTGGTAAAGGAGAATTGTTTGGACCAAAGATCTCGAAATCATCAATGGAAACTCCCGCAATGTTAACTGTAAAATCCGATTTAAAAACAAGTCGGAAAGCAACGTTCGGGTTGCCCGCTAAGAAACTGACATCCCTAGAGGCTAATGTAAAGCTCGCAGCAGTAGCGTTAAAGAAAGCTTCACCCGCCGGGAAAGCCGTGCCGCCTGCGCCATTGGCAAAGTCGTACCAATTCGGCCCCGTAGTACCTAAAAGTGTCCAGTTGTCTCCTTTGTTGGTAGAGTATTCTACACGCATTCCATCGTATCCAATTTCGAAACTATTTTTTTTGTAGAATTGAAGTGTGTAAGTGCCCGGCGCTGAGAAATTATAATTTGGACAATATAAAATGCAATTCGCATTGTCAGAATAATTCCCAACTAAATTGGTTACCCAACTTGCACTTCCACTTCGTGTACCACTTTTCGCACCTACACCGCTATTTCCTCTTTCCCATTTGGTTCCACCGCTAAAGGTTCCGGCAAAGTCATTCGGATTAGTTTCGAAGTTTCCACCCCCTAATAAATTGTAGGGTGTACCGCGGTTAGGCAGTACCGTTATATAGGCAGTCTGGGTTTTTGTTAAACTTCCGCCACCACCATTGATGTTTAAAGTAACCGTATACACGCCAGGTGTAGAATAAGTATGGCTAGGATTTTTTGTATTGCCCGTAAACCCATCTCCAAAATTCCAGTTCCAAGTAGTGCTCTTTACCGATCCATCTGTATATTGTATGGGCTTCCCTGTATAGACAACAAATTTATCAGCCACAAAATCAGCACGCGCAGGAGAGAAAGTATCGCTGGAGTATAACCCACGACCATGTGTAGAAGCAATCATCATATTGTCTGAACTTCTAATTTGTAACATGTCCGTGCGTACATTGGCTAATCCACTATTGGATGGACCCCAATTGGTAGTTCCTCCTGAAATCGCATCGGTACTCCACACACCCACTTCGGTAGCGAGCAAAGCTTGCGCGCTATCCGTCGGATTAAACAAAGCCCAACGAATGGGCATGTCTGGTAAATTTCCTTCTATCGATGTCCATGTTGTGCCACCATTCTTGGTTTCCCATACACTGCTTACTCCATAGTTACTATACGTTACTAATAAATGACTGTCATCATCGTTTTCAATTTCAATACAAGATACCGAAGACGAAGTGGGCATTCCTGCTCCTGAATTAATATGAGTTTCTGTTGGTGTTGCAGCATTTGCATTATCAACACGTACAATTCTCCCGTTATTCAATCCAAAGAAAACACGATGATTGGTGGTAGGTGAAACACGGACTGCAGTAACACGTCCGCTGTTAAATGCAGCAATCGAAATATTACTCCAAGTTGTGCTAGTGAATGCAGTTAATAATCGTGTGTACTGTCCATTTGCGTAAGTGGCATAGAAAGCATTATTCACATTATCATAATCACTCGGATTTATAAACGAACCTGTATTGCTATTTCGGATGGAAGCAAAAGAATTTCCGCCATCGCTGCTTCGATAAATGTTGTTGTATACATAGGATGAAAATTGGTACAACGGATCACTTTGATCGATATGACAGTAGGCGCCGTCGCCTCCTGTTACTTCAATGGTATTATTCATTCCAGGTGCACTGTATTGCTGCGTACCGTTGTCTTGAGCGCCCGCCATAAATTGATTGGAGCCAGAGGTTGGATGCATAGCGCATGCATAAAATTGAGTGACGTTATAATTATTGGATTTGAAATCAATGGTAGTTCCTCCATTTGATGATTTCGAAACGCCTCCATCATTTCCAAAATAAACCTCTGAACTAGAGCCTGGTCTGTAAACAACATCGTGTTGATCAGCATGCACTTCTTGAAAACCAAATCCGCCATACCAATGGGAAATTTGTGTCCAGTTAGTACCAGCGTTTGTACTCTTAAATAAATCGACACCGCCAACTATTAACGTATTTGAATTGTTGGGATCCACAGCCGCGGTTAAATCATACCAAGCTTGTCCACGAGTAAAATCGTTTCCTATCCCTGGATCTGCATCCGTTGGTAAGGTGCAGGTGGTCCAGGTGCTTCCTGTATTGGTCGATTTGTAAATACCGCCAATTCCATTGCTGGTGGCCATGGTCAATGCATACAATACAGCGCTATTGTTTGGTGCTAATGCAATTTCAACTCTACCGAAATTAGTAGTAGGAAATCCATTAGCTCCAGTGTTTAGTTTAGTATACGTACCTGCATTACCGTTAGTAGAACGATACACACCATCAGCAGCACTAAATACATTTCCAGTGGCAGCAACAACCGAATTGTCCGCAGCAATTTCAACGTCGGCAATGAAATCTACAGTACATCCATTGCCTGCTCCTAACACTTCGGTCCAAGTGGTGCCTCCATTTTGTGATCGGTATAATCCTCCTGTGCAAGCGGCATACACATCACCGGTTGTTGGATGTACTACCATCTGATTTACATACCTAAAGTTTGTATTGTTCGCTGAGGAGGCTAGTTGACTAAAAGTGTTTCCTCCATCGGTGCTTTTCCAAATTCCATCTCCATAAATAGCATCCGCATTAAACCATCCTTCTCCTGTACCAAAATAAAGAATATTGGGGGAGATGGGATTTTGGCAAATACTGGCAATTGCTAAATTGGAAAATAAATCATTGATGGGTGTCCAGGTCGGATTCGTTATTGTGATATCTGTGGTCTTCCATAATCCACCTCCAACACTCGCTGTAAAAACAGTTTTTCCAGTGGCATCATTTTTATCTATAATAATAGCACGTGTTCTTCCGCCTACATTGGAGGGACCACGTTCCAGCCAGTTAATGCTTAGCGCACCAGCTACTTTATAGGTTTGTGAATTGGCGCGAAGCTCTTCAGCATAACGCATCGCAGCCCATAATCTTTCTCGAGGTACTTTTAAGGTAGAAGGATCACGTGTAATGTCAAATTCATGTTGCATCGCTAAATCCATGCGATCGCGTTTCGGAATTTTATTATGCTGTGGATGGTTTTTATGAAATTGAAAATGTACGCCCATCACCAAAAAGACAACAGCAAATGCGCCTATCAAGGATGTTGGGCTGGTACGAATTTTCATAATGATATAATCCTTTTAAACAGATAATAGTAGATAAAGTTAAGAATATCAAATGGGAAATTCTGTATATTTTTGTCATTTTTTTCTAACTATAAAATTAAACAGCCTAGGGTTAAAACCCTAGGCTGTTTTGGGTATAAACCCCGCTTCTTTTGGTAATTTTATTATTTTTTGATGATTCTGGTACTAATCTTCGAAGTACTTTCACCAATTGTCACTATATATGATCCAGATTTAAGCTGATCTGCTAAGGGAAGTGATATGGTGTTTTTACCTTGTTTCACACTTAAATTTCCATTGTAAATAAGTTGACCGTTGGCCATACTAATGGTCATCGGTAACATTCCATTTATATCAGATTCAAATTTTAATTGAAGATTGGTCTCAAACGGATTTGGACTTGCCACCATATTTTTTATTCCGAAATTCGATTTGGTTTTGTTGAATGGCTTTGGATCAAATGTTTCTTTTTGTCCATCAAAATCAGTTTGTGTAAGGCGATAATAACTGGTACCTATTAGCGGACTATGATCCATCACTTCGTAGTTGCGCGGATTGTTGCTGTTTCCAGCGGCAGTTACTTTTTGTATTTCCTCAAAAGTTTTATTGTCTTTCGATCTTTCAACCATAAAGTAATCACTATTGTTTTCACTCGCTGTGGTCCAAGTAATTTTTGCTGAAGAGTTGTATGGCATAACATTAAAGGCAACTAATTCAACAGGCAAAGGGTTTATACTTGTGGATGTAATTCCGAATTGTCCAAGTGACGTGAATACACTTCTATTCGCAATCGGTGTTGTCGAATTTCCAGATGCGGTAACATGCGTTCCGTTGGCCATCCACATATTGGCATCATCATCTCTTCTAAATAAATGCAGTTTAGTGTAATCTGAAATTCCCGTGAATCCTTCTGCTGTTGTTGAAATGTTGTATTCGCCACCACTAAAGCCACTGCTTCCACTAAGTGTCCACCATCCCGAACCAATGGTAGAACATACATCACCTGCATCTGTTATTGGCAATCCATATACGCCAGGGAATCCCGTACTAAAAGTAGATGAGATGACCCCTCCATTAGGAGCCGTCGTGAAGTCCATGATGATTCCATTGTAAGAAGTAGTTGATCCTACTGGAAAAATAATTCCCGAAGTAATTAGACTAGGAACCCATCTGCGCAATGACCCAATAACATGTCCCGATGTTCGTGTTAATGTTCCAGTAGAAACATCGCTCGTACCTAAAGTAATCGAATTGCTTCCAGTGGTAACATTACCAACTAATAAGTTGAGTTGGTTATCTGTATTAACAGAATTTGTTAGTATGATATGGGATCCATTATTAATAGTTAAGTTTCTAACAGATGACGGCAAGCCGCTACCGGTAGACTGTAAAGAGATTCCATTGTATTCGTAGTCGGCGCCTGTGCTAAAGTTTCGTGTGGCCGTTTGAATATGTCCAGTAGCACCGCTTGTCGTAATTCCATCAGTTGATTTTATACTCAACTTCGCCCCAGCTTCTAAAGTGAAGATGCCATCTCCATTTAAGTAAGAGGTTGCATTTTCCATTTGTAAAGTAGCGCCTGTTTTAACAGTGTAGTTAACGTTGTTGAATGTATTCGCAGTTATGTTGCATTGTTGAATTCCCGTACCGTTAAAATTAATTTTACCAACATGAGTCGTAGAACTCTCATATACATACCCACCTGAATAAGTAAAGTTGTTCTTAATGTTAAATATTCCTTCGTTAGCTTCTTCTGTTAAAAGTAAATTTCCTCCAGTGATGCTTGCATTGCCGTCAACATTAAATGTGCACACTCCCGAACTGCTTGTTAAAACGCAGTAGCTAGTAGTACCCACGATTCCGCTTATTGCCATATTACCAGCAAGGTTGATGGTGGTTGCCGCGGTCCAATCTGTACCAATAAAAATTCCATCCGTTTGATTGTAATTTCCAGCGATGGTAAGTGTATTCGGTGTTATATCTTCATTCGACCAAAACACACCACCCGAAATATTTAAATTACCATTAATGGCCATGTTGCAGGCGCCTGATCCACTAGAAACAGTAAACCAAGAACTCGAAAGATTTACATTTCCAGTGACCGTGATGGTTCCACCACCCGAACTGTTAGTTCCTCTAAAGTCTCCGCCCGAATGATTAATGTTACCACCAACAGTCATCGTACGTGATGTAGTATTTGTAGTCAATCCTAAATATTTTGATCCTGTACTTAGGATATTAAAATCTTTTTGGATGGTCATATTCGTATTGAATCCTATATTGATACTTTGGCTAGTAGCATTCCATTTGAAAGTTCCAAAATTTTGTCCAAGATTCGTCGGTGCCGTATTCGTTGTGCCTTTTATTTCGCAGGTAGCATTTTCATTCCATGTAGCAGTGGGAACGCTACCACCATTTTGTGTATGATTATAAATAGCATTTGCCTCATTAGTTAAAGTAGCACTTGTACTTAAATTTATTGCGCCTGCATTGTTGATAATCCCATAGTTTATAAAATCAGTACCCGTTCCATTATTAATAGTAACTGCTTTGCCACTATTTACAGTAACGGTACCTCCCGATTCAACGACTACTTGGTCAACACTTACATTGGCCGAAACGCTAACTATGTGTCCAGTTCGAATGGTGATGACATTTTGTGCAGAAGTGGGAGTACTACTTGCATTTACCCAAGCTGTACCATTATACGATTCCCAAGTTGTATTGGAACTCCAACTTCCATTGATCTTTGAACGATAATCACCATTTACCGCAGCATTTGCTTTGGTACTTTGGAAAGATTGATAGACAAGAACGATGAGTACAATCGCCATCGTAGAGATGACAGTCCCAATAAAAAAAATTTGTTTTTGACTCAACCTTGTTGTAAGGTTCGTTCGTTGACTCGGGGTGTTGGTTTTTAGCGGCTTGCTAGATTTCATAATCAGTTATTTTTTGCGGAATTTTACGAAAGCTATTCTATTAAGTTTCATTTCGTTGAAAAAAGGCTTTTCTAAGGTCAATTCGACGCATAAACTGAGCAATTAGTAGGTTAGACCAAAGCAGTTGCATGACCATCACGGGTGGTCTCATCTGCCAATGGGGGATCAATTAATTAAGATTTTATCATTTTAAAAGAGGCTTTTAATTAAAAAACCTCTTTTTTTGTCATTAATCAAGGAATCTTTCCGAAATTTAAATTTAATTCAAATTCAAGTAAACCAAATGAGGATAGCATTCGTGATCCCTTTATGAACACAAAAAAACCAAATAAAATGAAATTAATTTACTCCCTTCTTCTGGCATTGTTCCTTAGCATCGGTGCCCAAGCCCAAAATTGTAATTTTATCACCAATATTGGACCGAATAACACCTACGTAATATTTACTCCCATTGGAGTAATAAATCCGTCACAATACTATGTGCAATGGAGTTTCGGAGATGGGAGTGGTCAGGTGGCTAATGGAAATCCAATTAACCATACTTATGCTAATCCAGGTGTTTACATTGTTTGCATGTCCATAGTTGATTCTATGACAGGTCCTGTATGTACTACTTGTGATACGCTGGTTCTTACTTCCTGTAATATTACTTACACACAAAATGGATCTGTATTTTCCTTTAATGCTAATGGGGTTAGCCCTTCTTCCAATGTATCTTGGAGTTTTGGAGATGGCACTGCAGGAACTGGCCAAACCGTTAATCATTCTTATAATGGCGTAGGTAGTTATACCGTTGTTATGACTGAATTAGATAGTAGTGGAAATGCGATTTGTTCTTCTACGGTCTTGATCAATATACAAGGTGGTTCCACCTGTTCGTTTAGTTATGTACCTGATTCCACAAACGGATCTTATCAATTTTTTGGAGTAGCAGGTGTGAATCCGAACATTGTTTGGGATTTTGGTGATGGCTCTATTGGCTTTGGAACCAATTTATCACATACCTACGTCCAATCTGGAACCTATGCTGTTTGTATGACTTCTTATACCTTAATAGATACTTGTGTAATATGTCAAAACATTACGGTCGCGCTTAATCCTACGAATTGTAGTTTCAGCACTATTCCTGATAGCACAAATTCATCGCTTATGTATTTTAATGCTTCGGGTGTATTTGTAAATAATATTATTAATTGGACGTATGGAGACGGTACTTCAGGCACGGGTCAATTTTCTTCGCATACGTATAATGCGCCCGGTGTTTACACAGTTTGTATGAATGAAATAGATTTTGTGACCGGCTTAACGGTTTGTATGACTTGTCAACCCGTTAATATTAATACAGGTGGTAGTAATCCTAGTTGTCAAGCGAATTTCGTTTCGGTGAGCGTAGGTTTGAATGCTTATTTCATCGACCAATCTGTTGTGAATCCACCTAACGTTCCGCCACTACCAAGTCCTGTTAACTACGCTTGGAGTTTCGGAGATGGAAATTCAAGTACCTTGCAATTCCCAAATCATCAGTACAGTAATCCTGGAACGTATGTGGTTTGTTTAGTTGTAAGCACAGTAGGATGCACATCTACTTATTGTGATTCTATTGTTATTGATACTACGATAAATAACCCAATTGGATGTAATGCATTCTTCGTATTCACACAACTTAGTCCTTATAATTTAGTAGGCGTTAACCTAAGCAATGGAACAAACTTGAACTTTAGTTGGGATTTCGGTGATGGATCGCCGTTAGTAAGTGGTGCTTATCCTAGTCACCAATATGCCAGCACAGGAATGTACATAGTATGTTTAACAGTTTCTGATTTCTTTGGATGTTCAGATACGTATTGTGATACACTTAATGTCGACTCTTTAGGAAATATAATGTACCGTAGTTCCACTTCAGGATTTGTATTGAATATTTATTCACCTGCAGCGGTTACAAGTGGTATTAATGATGTAACACCTACCAACGCACAGCTCTTCCCGAATCCTGCTCATAATACTTTGTCTGTAAAATGGTCGGGAGAAGTAAGCAATGAGTTGTCTTATAAAGTTGTTTCGGTAGATGGGCGTACTGTATTAAATGGAAGTTTGACGCGTGATGTTAACTCCATTGAGGTCGCTACATTGTCACCTGGATTCTATCTCCTTCAAGTTCAGAGTGCGAATGGAAGCATGGAAGCCAAATCTTTTGTAAAGCAGTAATTCCCACTGCCTGAAAAGGCCTCACCATGCGTCCTGCACCTGAGCTATTAGAGCGATGCCGGCGCGATGACCGGAAAGCACATCACGATTTATACGTGATGTGCTTTCCGATTATTTATTCGATTTGTAATCGATATTATATTAATAAGGACGATCGCATGTCGGCATTAAATATGATATTTTTTCGACTCATCGTCAATATGAGGGATTATCTTAAAAAACATCAGCACGTACCTTACGAACAGTGGATGCGAAGAATAAGTGTCAATTATATTATTGATGAATTCAGAAAGCAAAAGCGGTATCAAGATCTGATCAGCTTACGAGAAGAAATGCCTGAAGACTTACATCCATTACATAGTGATGTGGATTTAAAATATGACAAGGAAGAAATTCAAAATGCTATTGAGCAACTTCCTCCCATGTGTAAAACTGTGTTTAATCTATATGCAGTAGATGGATTTAAACACGATGAAATAGCCAATATGCTTGGCATCAGTACCGGAACTTCAAAAGCACATCTCTTTAAAGCGCGAAAAAAATTACAAGAGATCTTGACCGAAGTAAAAATTTCTGCTGAATGGAATAAACCACAAATGCAATGAACGACTTGAAAAAGGATCCAATGGATCCAGAACTATATTGGCCAGAAGCAG
>CAIXTT010000042.1 GCA_903922455.1 uncultured Bacteroidota bacterium
CAACCCCGCTGGGGTAGCGCCATCCATTTTTTTTCGCTTCGCTAATAAGGTTGAACCCCTCTGAGGTTCACTGAACAAACCAAAATATTTTTATGCGATGATGATAAATACATTGAAAATATATTTAAGAAATTTCATTTTGCACATGACCCCATAGGGGTCAAAACCTATTAGAAACGAATTGCATTTTTTATCGTGACCCCAGCGGGGTCACACAAACGCATGGGAACAAATGCCAATGACCTTCGCCGATGTGCAACCCCGCCTACTAGGATTCAATCAACGCCTTCCTCTTAAACTCCGACGTAAAGTGGAATTGCACTTCCGGATAATTCTTGATCATCTGATCGAGCATCCATTGTGAATCGGCGAGGTAAACTAGGTTGTTATCTTTGTCGGTAGCTACTTGATGCTGGCGGAAGCGTACAAATTCATCTAATTTGTTTTTATCCTCACACGTAATCCAACAGGCTTTGTAAACACTAATCATATTGAACTTACAAGATGATCCATATTCATGTTCTAGACGATACTGTATTACTTCAAATTGCAATTCACCAACCGTGCCTACAATTTTACGATTTCCTCCAAACTGAATGAATAACTGTGCAACACCCTCATCCGTCAATTGCGTAATTCCTTTTTCAAGTTGTTTGGATTTCATCGGATCGGTGTTCACCAATTCTTTAAAAATCTCAGGTGAGAAACTCGGTATTCCTTGGAAGTTTAAGTTCTCCCCTTGTGATAGTGTATCTCCAATTTTAAAGTTTCCACTGTCATATAATCCAATCACATCTCCCGGGTAAGCTTCATCAATGATGCTCTTACTTTGTCCGAGAAAAGTGGCAGGATTATTAAAGCGCATGTCTTTATCTAAGCGCACATGATGATAAAATTTTCCGCGCTCAAATTTTCCACTGCATACTCTCAAAAATGCAATTCGATCGCGGTGACGCGGATCTAAGTTGGCGTGAATTTTAAAGATGAATCCTGTAAAGTTTTTATCGACGGGATGAATTTCTCTTTTGTCAGTTGGTCGACTACCGGGCACTGGCGAAATTTTAATGAAAGTATCCAGCATTTCTTTTACTCCGAAATTATTGATAGCCGATCCAAAAAATACAGGAGCTAATTTCCCACTTAAATAATCTTTGGTATCGAAAGTTTCGTAAACACCTTCTATCAATTCTACATCTTCACGAATCTGTTTTGCATATTGCCCCGCTAGTTTATCGATAGCCGGATCAGCCAAATCGGTAATGGCAACACCCATCGGTTTTTTCTCGCTACCTGGAGTAAACGCATATAAGCTTTTATCGAAAAGATTATAAACTCCTTTAAAAGTTTGTCCAACGCTGATGGGCCAGCTTAATGGACGTACTTTTATTTTTAATTTTTCTTCTAACTCATCTAACAAATCAAAAGGATACTTTCCTTCGCGATCCATCTTATTTACAAAAATGATAACGGGTGTATCTCGCATTCTACAAACTTCCATCAATTTGTATGTTTGTTCCTCAACTCCCTTTTGACAATCGATTACTAGAATAACACTATCAACCGCAGTTAATGTTCTGTAAGTATCTTCCGCAAAGTCTTTGTGACCGGGAGTATCCAACAGCGTAATGAGGGTATCGTTGTATTCAAAATTCATGACAGAGGTAGCTACCGAGATTCCTCTCTGCCTTTCAATCTCCATAAAATCGGAGGTAGCGCTCTTTTTGATTTTATTCGACTTTACGGCTCCTGCCGTCTGAATCGCCCCTCCAAAAAGAAGAAACTTCTCCGTCAATGTCGTTTTTCCGGCATCGGGATGGGAGATGATGGCAAATGTCCTTCTTTTTTTAATTTCCTGATTAATACTCATATACTGCAATTGGATTGCAAAGGTACGTAGCCAAATCCATTTATTTAGGTTTCTGAAGCTTTTCTATCTTTGCAAAAAAATAAGATCTTGAAACAAGCCTCTCTGATTCTCAATGGTATACTTATAATAGCAGTAGCCTTTCTTTATTATAAAGTGTTTAGCAATCCTGAAACCACGCATACTCCGCTCTCGGTTAAAGCGAGTCAATCCAAAATTGTTTTTGTGAATTCCGATTCTTTAATGGACAGCTATTCTCTTTTTAAGGAGATGTCGGCAGGCATGGAAAAGAAACGCGATAGCCTTGATCGACTTCTTACTGCTCGCGGAACTAGTCTGGAAAATGAAATTAAAACCTACCAGGAGAGTGCAGCTGGTATAAGTGATGGCGAAAGACAATTGCGCGAAGAATCGTTGATGAGAAAGCAACAGTCCTTGATGGCGGACAGAGAAAATCTTTTAGATAAATTGAAAGCGGAAGAGTCCGATTTAACCGATAGTATTCACTCGGATTTGATGCGATATTTGAAAACGTATAATAAGAATCAACAATATGATTTTATTCTTGGTTACTCGCGCGGTGGTGGAATATTATTCGCCAACGACTCATTGGATGTAACAAAACAAGTTGTGGAAGGATTGAATAAAAAATAATTTTGCCCTTGCTTTTAATAAAACGATTGATTCTATAAATAAAAAAACCTCGCTATGACGAGGTTTTTTATGTGGATATCTACAGGAGATTTATGGTTGAAACAATCCATGGATCTCGCCATTAATTTTATTAATGACCATTCCTAAATGCTCAGGATTTTCAGCGAAGTTAATATCGTCGATATCGATGATCAAAAGCTTGCCTAATTCATATTGCGAAATCCAAGCTTCGTATCTTTCATTTAATCTTTTTAGATAATCGATACGGATGGAATTTTCATACGTTCTTCCACGCTTTTCGATTTGACGAACTAAGGCAGGAACCGTACCTCTTAAGTAAATCAATAAATCGGGTGGTTGAACGAAGTTGCTCATCAAATTAAATAACTCTAAGTAATTATTAAAATCACGAGTAGTCATTAATCCCATCGCGTGCAAGTTGGGTGCGAAAATATAGGAATCCTCATAGATGGTTCTATCTTGAATTACCGTCTTACTTGCTTTTCTGATTTTAATGATTTGATTGAATCGACTGTTCAAGAAATAAATCTGCAAATTGAAAGACCATCGTTGCATGTCTTCGTAAAAATCATTTAAATAAGGATTATCATCCACGTCTTCATAATGTGGTTCCCACTTTAAATTTTTGGCAAGTAGACTTGTAAGCGTAGTTTTACCGGAACCAATATTTCCGGCCACTGCGATATGCATGTTTTTTGTAGTTGAACTTGTAGCCAAGGTATCTTGTTTTAATACTTAGATATCGGAGAACTTTTGCCCGAATGCTTCAAAAATAACTGCTGTAATCAAGCCTACCAAAATGTGTTGAAAAGTTCATTGAGGGAAATACAGGGTTTCTTGATCAAGATGCCAGCATTTCTCCTCTGAAAAATAGGCTTTTACAGCGTTTTGAGGGCATAAATTATTTTCTTTTTGAAAGGCATTCAAATTCATTTGATAACTCATTAATTGCCCTTTGTCGGAATAGATGAGACTGTTTTCACTCAATTGGAGCACAATGGAAGGCGTATCCAGCGGGATGGACTTTAACTTGGTTCCAAACTGATCAAATAAGATAATTCCTTGCTGGTCGTGCATTATGACCCAATTTTGGTTAGCAATTAAGCGAACGGGATTGGGTCTGCGCCCTGTGAGCTGGGTTAGGTCAATCGATAGTGCTGAAGAATTTAGTCGGGTATCAATTTTGATCAATGAAGCACTGATCTCATCAAAGATCCAGATTCCCTGATCGGGAGTGCCCGCCATCACTTTGGGTTGAATGATGCCCATGCTGCGCAGATCTAATTCACTTTGGTCGACAAGGTTATTATCTAAAATTCGAATGACAGCCTGAGCCGAATAAAATACTAAAATGCGAAGTGGGTTGCTTACATCAATTGCACTCGGAGCTCCCAGATTTTTCATGCTGTAACGCACCAATTCTTTTCCAAGCGCATTCACTTTAATCAGGTCATCGTTTTTAAAATAGTAACAGTTGCCTAATGGATCTACTTCGAAATTGGAAACGCTCGCTATTGGTTTTATTTCCAATTGAGCAAAAGATGGAAAAGTAGAATAAAATGTAAGTAGGATGAGGAGGATGAACTTATGCATTTAAGACAAAATTATTCATGATTTCTTCTACATAATTTCGGTGATTGGCCAAGCGTGGTACTTTATGCTGTCCGCCTAATTTTTCTTTTGATTTCATCCAATTGTGGAAGGTGTCGCAAGGCAAACTTCTCACAATGGGTAGACTCAACACTTTGTCTTTATAACGCTTCGCCTCATAATCAGAATTGATTTGCTTGAGTGCATTGTCGAGGTAAACACTAAAGTCGTTTATATCAATGGGTGGTGTTACAAATTCAATGAGCCATTCATGTGCGCCTCCATGTTCTGCATCAAAATAGACGGGAGCAGCCGTATAATCTTTAATACTCGCTCCGCTAGATTTACATGCAATTGCCAATGCTTTTTCCGCATTATCAATAATTAACTCTTCACCAAATGCATTGATGAAATGCAAAGTTCTTCCTGTGATTCGAATACGAAATGGATTCAATGATGTGAAGGTTACTGTATCGCCAATTTTATATCTCCACAAGCCAGCATTGGTGGTGATGATGATGGCATAGTTTTCATCAATCTTCACTTGATCCAAAGTTAGTGTCTCAGGAAAATCTTTGTCCCACTCACTGATCGGTAAAAATTCATAGTAGATACCGTAGTCTAACATCAACAGCATTTCCTCTGAATTGGATTGGTCTTGAATACCAAAAAATCCTTCTGAAGCGTTGTAGGTTTCCAGATAATTCATTTGTGCACTTGGAATGAGTTGTCGGAATTGCTCTCGGTAAGGACTAAAGTTCACAGCGCCATGAACAAAGAGTTCGAGGTTGGGCCAAACTTCCGTCAAATCTTTTTTACCACTCAATTCCAGAATTCTTTTTAGCAGTACTAATGTCCAAGAAGGAACGCCCGCAATATTGGTTACATTCTCATTCATGGTCGTTTGAGCAATGCGTTCAATTTTTTCTTCCCACTCATCCATCAATGCAATGGAACGTTCGGGTGTACGAAACAATTGTATCCAAAAAGGCAGATTCTGAATGAGGATCGCACTTAAGTCTCCGTAAAAAGAATCGTTGGAGTTTGAATTTAATTGGTGACTTCCTCCGAGCGTAAGTAATTTACCGTTGAATAATTGCGTCTCCGGATTATTGTGAAAGTATAGACATAATAAATCTTTTCCACCTTTGTAATGACATTCTTCCAACGCTTCGTTGGTAACAGGAATGAACTTGGATTTATCGTTCGTTGTTCCGCTCGACTTTGCAAACCATCGTACATCACTCGGCCAAAGTAATTGTTGTTCTCCAGCTTTTAAACGAATAATATAAGGTTTTAAGCTTTCGTAATCTTGAAGGGGAATTCGATTTCTAAATTCTTTTGAGCTAGAGATGGAAGAAAAATCAAATCGTCGACCAAATTCTGTATATCGGGCAGAAATAATAAGCTTCTTTAATAAATCCTGTTGCACCTCATTTGGAAATTTCATGAATAGCTCTATTTGATGCAATCGCTGCTTCATAATCCACGAAAGTACCGAACTAATAATGGCCATAAGGAAGAATAATTAAAGGCTTAGCATAAAATTAGTGAATTTATTGATTGCCTGTAATTGCATTCTTTCGATCTTGAAAGTATTTGTTAATATCTTCTCGATTTTGTGCGTTAAATGTTTCCTTAGCGGTTAAATATCCCTTTCTTCCCACGCAAACACCATAGTACATGTCTTTGTAGCCATCGGTGCTATGAGCATCCGGATTGATGGAAATTTTGACCCCTTTGTTGATAGCGTATTCAATCCAGCGCCAATCTAAATCGAGTCGATAAGGATGTGCATTTAATTCAATGACGACTCCAAATTTCGCACAAGCATCAATCACTTTTTCATGGTCGATAGGGTAGGCAGCCCTAGAAAGTAAAAGTCGGCCTGTTGGATGTCCAAGGATGGTAGTATATGGATTTTGAACCGCCGTAATGATGCGTTGTGTAGCTCTTTCTATATCCATTCTCAATCCTGAGTGTACAGAAGCTACAATGAAGTCGAATGACTTCAAAATTTCTTCGGGATAATCTAAACTTCCGTCGGTGAGAATATCAGATTCAACTCCCGAAAAAATAATAAACGGAGCTAGTTCTACATTTAACTTTTTAATTTCTTCTTGCTGTTCAGCAACTCTCTCAATGCTTAATCCACCTGCATAAAAGGCAGATTTACTATGATCACAAATTCCCAAATATTCGTACCCTGAATTTTTACAAGCCAAGGCCATTTCCTTCAAGGTATTTTTTCCATCACTATACGTACTGTGATTATGTAAGATCCCTTTTAAGTCTTTTAATTCGACTAATGCAGTTGGTAAATTCCCACCAAGAGCTCTTTTTATTTCACCTCGACCTTCTCTCAGTTCTGGTTCGATGTAAGGAATTGCGAAAGCTTGATAGATGTCTAGCTCCGATGTATATTTTTTCAATTCCATTTCATCCATCTTTTTTAATTCGAAGCATTGAGAAACATGAGATTCAATTCCCGTTTCTTTCCACTGTTGGTAGATGATTTCATTTGCAGGAAAAAATTGAATATGAATTGAAATTCCAGCCGTTGAACTTACTTCGATTGTGTTAGATTCAGTTTTTTCAAGTTTAAAAAATTCTGTGGAAATATTTGAAAGCGCGTCCTGGATTGATTCTTGATTTTCTCCAGATGAAATGAAGTGAATATTGGAAACAATCTCGCATTTTCTTCTTACTTCTCCTACGAGTAACATCTCGATAGATGGATTTATCTTTTTAAGAGATTCCATAAAAATTGTAGCATTTAACTCCGCTAAAGCATAATGAAATAATCCTTTTTGAGAAATGCTAAATTCAATGGATTTTTTTATGGCCTCTTGTGTCTTTTGTCCGAAACCTTTCAATGCAACCAAACGGTTTTCATTGCATGCGTATAAAAGTTCACCTGGTGATTCAATTTCTAGTTCCTTCCAAAGTGAAGCAACTTTTTTTGGACCTATGCCTTTAATTTTCATCATCTCCATAACGCCGATGGGTGTTTTGGAAATGAGTTCGTCCAATTCTGGAAAAGTTTGCTCTTGCATTAGTTGAAAAATTTTCTGGCTCAAACTTTTTCCAATCCCATCAATTTTTTCCAGCTCTTCCTTCGATTTTCCTTCCAGTTTCTCTTCTTGTCGTTCGATTTTATTAACGGCATTCAAGTACGATTTAATCTTAAAAGGATTATCTCCATGAAGTTCAAGGAGCTTGGCAGTAGATTCTAAAATATTTGCAATTTTTTGGTTGTCCATTTGACGTTCTCTAATCTGGTTAAAAATATTAAAAAGGAATTAGTTTTTTGTAGTTCTGCTTGATAAATGATTAAAACTGCTGATTGATGGATATTTCCTAAAAAGGTATGGTATCTTTGCAGGAAGGTAATATTTATGAAAGGAGCATTTCGTATTGGATCCTATAGAAATATTGGAGTTTATATTCATTGGACATTTCTTCTCTTACTCTTATGGGTAGGAGGGAATTCTTTTTTTGATGGGAGTCCGTTGAATGCTATAGCGGAAGAAATCGGATTTCTGTTGATGGTATTCTTGTGTGTCTTGCTTCATGAATTTGGACATGCTCTTTCTGCTGCACGTTACGGAATTCCCACCAAGGACATTACCTTGTTGCCCATAGGTGGATTGGCCCGACTCGAAAAAATTCCAGAGAAACCATGGCATGAATTGGTGGTGGCAATTGCGGGTCCAGCAGTGAATGTGGGAATCATCATTATTTTAGCAGTGGTAATGTACTTTGGAAAAGGGTTGCCTCTTGGAATGGATATTTCCAGTATGGATTCGAATTCTTTTTTGGTGAATTTGCTGCTCGTAAATATTTCCTTAGTGGTGTTTAATATGATTCCGGCTTTTCCGATGGATGGTGGTAGAATTCTGAGATCTCTTTTAGCAATGAAATTAACTAAAGTGAAAGCCACTAAAATTGCAGTGCGCATTGGGCAAGTGATTTCAATTGGATTCGTAGTGCTTGGTTGGCTTTATAGTCCCATGCTAATCTTGATTGGGATCTTTATTTTCTTTGGTGCAAAAGCTGAATTGAAATATACAGTTGAAGCAGAGCAAAGAGCTCAAATGTTGTTTGTGAATTATGAGTTGCTAAATGCAGAAAAGGAAAATCGAGAAAATTAGTTTGACTGATTATTCAATTAATTTCACCTTTTTTCCACGGACGTTTAGCCATTCGGTTGGGTTTCTCTACGCAAATGTTGCTCGCAAAGATCGCAAAGGCGCTAAGTTTTAGAGATGCTAAATTTTCTCGCTATTACGCAATTCATACTACTATCGTGATTGATAAAAAAATTGTTGCATTGAAACCTTTGCATCTCAGCGCATGCATGCAGGCCTTTGCGAGAAAATTTGTCGTAGCGCAGCCTTTGCGGCTCTGCGCCTTTTTAACCTGAGCTTGCCGAGGGTTGCGAGAAAATTTTTCTGCTAAGAACTTAGTGTCACTCTGTGAAAAAAACAGTGAACAATTAGTGGTTTATGGATAATTAAATTTATATCGTAATTCTATTTTGCAACTAATATTTTAGTGAAAATCACTTTCAATAAAACCCAATTCGATACATACTCACTGCTTGCACCCCTTTCATCTTCAACAACTCTTTTGCAGCTTTTACATAGGTGTATGATTCACCTAAGTCTTCTTTCATATATTTTGTTTTAATAGAAGTAGAGAAATCTTCTACTAATTCTTGAACGGGATCTTTTTGTTCGGGAAGTTGGATGATTCTGTACTCAGTCAATTTTGCTTGTTTTGCAGCTATTGAAATTGCCGTTTCAATTCCACCTAACGTATCCGCCAGTCCATTTTGCAAGGCGTTAATTCCGCTCCAAACTCTACCTTGCCCTAGACTATCTACCATTGCTTGCGACATTCCTCTTCCTTCCGCAACTCGTCGAGTGAAGACATCATAAATTCGATCTACTTCCTTTTGTAGTATAATTGCTTCCGAACTAGTCAATGGTCGCGCGATGGTTCCCATATCAGTGTATGGATTGGTTTTATAAATATCGGTAGTGACACCTAATTTATTTTTTAGCATTTTTTCCGCATTGAATAGTAGACCAAACACACCAATGGAACCTGTAAGTGTATTGGGTTGCGCAACTATTTTATCGGCAGCACAACTTATATAATAACCACCCGATGCAGCCAAGTCTCCCATCGATACAATGACAGGTTTACTTTTCTTAGCTAAACTCACTTCTCTCCAAATTTCTTCAGAGGCTAAAGCATCACCGCCTGGAGAATTAACGCGAAGCACAATGGCTTTTATTTTATCATCTAAACGTGCTTTGCGAATGGTAGCAGATAGTCTGTCTGAACCAATGGTCTCATCATTTCCTTCGCCATTTCCAATATCTCCAACAGCATAAATAACTGCAATTTTACCCATCGCTAATTTTACACCACTTTTATCGGGTGTTTTACTGTATTGGCTCAGTGAAATAAGAGGAAGTTCTTTGTTTGACTTGATGCCCATCTTACGCGCAACTTGAGCAGTAAATTCATCAAAGTATGCCGTTTCATCAACTACTTTTAGTCGCTTTGCATCGGCTGCATTTTCTAATTGCATACTATCCACCATATTTTTAAAAGTAGATTGATCAATCTTTCTTGATTTGCAAATTTCATCACTGATGTGTTTCCAAATTGGATCCACAAATGCAGCTACTTGCTCTCTATTTTCTGGACTCATCTTTTCTAAGATGAAAGGCTCTATCGCACTTTTAAATTTTCCGTGTCGAATTACTTGAGGCTCAATTTCTAATTTTTCTAACGTTCCTTTGAAAAACATGGACTCAGAAGCAATTCCATTCAAAGCAACTTGTCCTTCTGGATTTAAGTAGATTTTATCTGCGGTACTCGCGAGGTAGTAAGATCCTTGAGAATAAAAATCGCCATAAGCGTAAATAAATTTTCCGGATTTCTTAAATGCCAACAATGCATTTCTTATTTCTTCAACAGTGGCTAATCCACCTTGAAAGCTTGGAATGTCAATGTAAATTCCTTTGATATTATTATCTTTAGAAGCTTTGTCAATGTTTTTTAAAATGTCGTTTAGCCCAAGTTGTTGGTTCGATGAGAAATTGGATAAATCAAAATCTTCAAATGGATTTTTAGAACTTCTTTCTTTGATGGGTTGGTCCAGCTCTAAATGTAATATGCTATTGTCTTTGACAGTAACGGTTTCCGTGCTCATGGAAGAAACCACCATGGAAAGAATAAAAATTAAAATGAAAAACAAAACGACGGTGCCAATGATGAATCCAAACATGGAAGCAAAGAGCATTTTAAAGAATTGTTTCATAGAGATGTTTTAGTGTAGGATACAAAGATAGTCTTGATTGGATGAATTCAAGTCGCTAAAATTAGCGATTCAGCGGTCATCTAAGGCATTTCAAGTTCTATTTGCGAAATCTGGCTGGCAGAACCAATTTGAAGCAGGTAAATTCCTTTGCAATGAACATCAACATGCACTTCATTTAATTTCCCAGCTCCCATTTCAAAAATATCGATCTCTTGTCCATCCCCACCAAAGAGCCAGAAAGCAGGCCAATGACCTGAAGCGGCATCGGTTTTAAAACGAATTTCGAAATGACCATATCTAAATTTTTCTTTCGAATAAATTAAA
>CAIXTT010000043.1 GCA_903922455.1 uncultured Bacteroidota bacterium
AAAGACGAATCTTTATTAACGAATGTGATGAAAAGAGGAAAAGAAAAAGCCCAGGCCTCCGCTCAAAAAACCGTGAGTGATGTAAGAGAAATTATGGGGATTCGTTATTAGTTATTAGATGTTGGATGTTCGATGTTCGACATTAGTCGCGAGACTTCGCGATTAGATGTTGGATTTATTTAGCCTGATCTGAAATTTCGTAGCTCTATTTGCGTCTAGAAGATTGATATATTTTATCTCATATTTGACGTATCATCTTAAAACTAAAATAATCATCTAGCAGCCAGAATCTAGCAGCCCAAAAAATCCCTATCTACTTTGCATTTCGCTGGTAAATAGGGGCAATTGTTTTGTAATATATGTTTTAAATAGGAGTAACAGCTTTTATAAATTTCACATTAATCTTTTCCATTAATGATTTACAGAATTCATAGTTTTGAGTGGAAACCGCACGGCGAAAAATATTAAGATTTTGTAGTGAGATAAAGTAGTAGTCGCTTCTTAAATAATTACTATCAATTTGTTTGTCGATGATCCCGTATTTGACTGCGCCGTTGATTAATTCAAATTTCGCAGTTATGTTGAGATGCAATTCTAATTCGTTTCCTTTCATAGTGGGTGGTTTGTATACTATATACGGCAAATTACGGCCCACAGTTTTAAGAAATTGTCTATATTCTCATTAAACTTACATTAAGTGATATTTTTTTTCCCGCATGAACTGATTGAAATGTGAAAATACGAGTCGAAATCGTGAATTCTACTTGTTATAGGAGGAAAAAACAAGTTATTTAATCTAAATCTTACATTTAGGATTTATTGACTAGTACTAGGAATTCGAATAAAATCAATACTAAGCCGCTTTTTCCTTCGACCTCAAATACCGAATAAAATCTGTGCTGTCCACTGCTGTAAATCCAACCGTACGCAGCAACGTGATTAATTGTCCGCGGTGATAAGTACTGTGATTGATCACATGCATTATAATTTCTTCCACACTGTTGAAGTAAGAGGTGCCATCGATGGATTTGAATTCTACTTCACGTTGATATTCATTTTCATCAAGTAGCTCGATGTAAGTAGCAAGTGCCAATGTGTTTTGTTGTAAACCTCCTATAGCCTCGTCTAAATTCCCTTTAAAGGAATGGCTGGGCCATGTATTGGGTGATTCGCCATTTAAGCGAGCTAACCAAATGAATTGCGCATCCCATAAGTGATACAATGTTTTTCGAATGCTGGGAAAGCTGCTCTTCAACTCTTCGTCAACTTTCAGATCTGCTTTTTTTATCCACGTACAAATACGATCGTTTGCCCAAAAATTGTACTTGCATAGCTTAATTAAATGTGAATCCATGACATTTTTATTTGCATTAAAAATAGAAAAAAATTGTGAAGTGAAAAGTGTGAATATTAGTTGCTACAAGTGTTTATCTTTTACCACAAGGTAATTGATTTATGAAATGTGAATTGTAGTCTTTGATTTTTCTTTGCGGCTCTGCGCCTTTGCGAGCCATTTTTTCGAACTTTTACGCTCTGAATCTTAAGTTTCGACGATTATCTTGGAAGCGGATACTAGAGATTTTATTTAGTCAATACATTTTCTTAATAAGAGCAATTATTATCGAATGATATTTCATTATTTAAATGCAAACAATTGACGCGAAAGAGCTGAGGAATGCTTAGCATGAAATTGGCTCGCAAAGGCGCAGAGCCGCAAAGTTTTTTTCGCAAAAAATGTGTCGTTTTAAAAAGAGACAGCAGAAATTCATATATCTAAAGCTCCCTATTCAACAAAGGCATATCCAGAATTTTCTGGAGGTATTTTTCTTTAACTACTTGTTGCATGGCAGCAGCATGTTTTAGGTGATGCATGTCGGTACCCAATGCACAAATAATACCCATGTCAATCAGCTTCTCGCCAATTTTCTTAGCGTCCGGACCATAATACCCTGCCAGCGAATTCATATTGAGTTGTAAAGTCACTCCCATCTCATAAAACCTAGAGTATTGCTCTAAATTGCGGTACCAAAATGGATAACGTTCGGGGTGAGCTAAAATAGGTTTGTAGCCTAATACCATCGCTCTGAAAAATACTTGCTCAACATTGTCGGGCGGATTGATATACGAAACTTCAGTAAGTAAATAATTATCGCCTATGGTTAATAATTTCTCTTCTTCCAATTTGCGAATAAATCCATCGTCAATATAATATTCTGCAGCCGCACTAATTTCTACGGGGATATTTTCTGCTTCTAAAGCAGCACGAACCACTGCTAATCCTTCGTTTATATTTTCAGGAGTATTTCTAAAATAATCACTCATGATATGCGGTGTAGTGATTAATTTAGAATAACCCAATCCATGTAAAATGCGAATGAGCTCTATACTTTCTTCAACGGTTTTTGCACCGTCATCAATCCCCGGAATTAAATGTGAATGCATATCTGCATTTAATCCAGATAGATTAATGGGTTCAACTTCCCTCGATTTTGAAAATTTATTTAAGAGTGATTTAAACATGTGCGAATGCTTTTCGGAACCACGCAACCGTTATATCTAATCCTTCGCGACATAGGTAGTTGGGCTCGTAGTCTAGCAAATTTTTTGCCATAGATATGTCGGCCAAAGAATTTTTTATATCTCCTTTTCGCTCTGGCGCATAAGAAGGATTTTTATCGTTTCCAGATAAATCACCAATGATTTTATAAAGTTTGTTGACCGAAACACTCTCGCCTACAGCCACATTATATACTTTATTGAAAGCTTCTGAGTTGGTGGTGAATAAAGCCCGGATGTTTGCTTGTACTGCATTTTCCACAAAGGTAAAATCGCGAGTTTGCTCCCCATCTCCATAAATCACGGCATCCTTTCCAAATAGTAGCGAATTCATGAATAATGGAATCGCAGCAGCATAAGGCCCATTCGGATCTTGATTAGGACCAAATACATTGAAATAGCGAAGCCCCACAATCTCCATCCCATAGTGCATTGCAAAAACAGAAGCATATAATTCATTAGTCAATTTAGATACGGCATACGGAGAAAGAGGTCTTCCTAAATTGCCCTCTTTTTTCGGGGAGATGGTGGAATCACCATATACTGAACTCGAACTGGCATAGACTACTCTGTTTACCCCTGCATCACGTGCGGCAAGTAACATGTTGATAAATCCTGTAGTATTGGCATCGCTAGTAGCAATTGGATTTTTAATAGACCTAGGCACTGAACCTAACGCCGCTTGATGCGTTAATAAATTCATACCCTTGCAGGCTCTTTCACAATCGGCTGGATTGGTAATATCGCCGTCAATAAATTCAAAGTTGGGTAGGTTTAAAAAGGGTTCCAAATTACGTTGGAAACCGTTGCTGAGATTGTCCAGTACTCTTACTTTAGCAGCACCATGATGAATTAAATATTCTACAATATTAGATCCAATAAAACCGGCACCTCCGCTCACTAAAACATGCGCGTTCTTAATGGCATCTGAATGATAAATACGAGTGTATAAACTGTTCGCTGTCATAGAGTGAGGATCAAAAGTAATATAAAAAACTTTTAGTTAGTGATGAGAAGATGAAACGTCGATTACCTCGACTGAAGGAACTATTTCAAGTTACTATTTTTAGTTTGTTAAATTATCTCAAGTCGTATTGATTCTGATAATAATTTTGATATTCACCTGAGGTAACTTCATCCATCCATTTTTTGTTGGCAAGATACCAATCCACTGTTTTTTCTAATCCTTCTTCAAACTGCAGTGATGGTTTCCAACCTAACTCTCTTTGTAACTTTGAGGAATCAATGGCATAACGTAAGTCGTGTCCAGCACGATCTTTTACAAAGGTAATTAATTGTGCCGATGTGCCTTCCGATCTTCCTAATTTACGGTCGAGAATTTTACATAATAATTGAATGAGATCAATGTTCTTCCATTCGTTATGGCCGCCGATGTTATAGGTCTCGCCATTTTTTCCGTAGTGGTAAATGACATCAATCGCCACAGCATGATCTTCAACAAATAACCAATCGCGAATGTTTTCTCCCTTACCATAAACAGGTACGGGTTTGTTATTGCAAATATTGTTGATGGCTAGTGGAATTAATTTTTCAGGGAAATGAAATGATCCGTAATTATTGGAGCAATTCGAAATCACAATCGGTAATCCATAAGTATCATGATACGCACGAACCATATGATCTGAACTTGCTTTGGAAGCAGAGTAGGGGGAATGTGGATCATATTTTGTTTCTTCTGTGAAGAATCCAGTTTCCCCTAACGATCCATATACTTCGTCGGTGCTAATATGATAGAATCGTTTGTTTTCAAAGTCGCCTTTCCAACTTTCACGAGCAGCATTTAACAAGTTTACAGTCCCCACCACATTGGTCATAATGAATTCCATCGGATTACTAATGCTTCGGTCAACATGTGACTCTGCTGCTAAATGAACAACGCCATCGAAATGATAGGTAGAACATAATTCTTTCAAGAAGGATGCATCACAAATATCACCTTTAACAAATCGGTAATTTGCTGCATTTTCAATATCACGTAAGTTCGCCAAGTTGCCTGCATACGTAAGCTTGTCGAGGTTGATGATCATATACTCCGGATAATTTTTAACAAATCGACGTACTACATGAGAGCCAATAAAGCCTGCTCCACCTGTGATGAGAATATGTTTTTTATTCATGTCGGTTTTCATTGAGATGAATTTTTATTGAAAAATTTTGTTAGATGAATTCAATGATCTATAACGAATAAGTGAATTCGGAATTGTATTTCTATTGGAAACTATTTGCTAGTGGCCATTGATTTTTTTTGGAGAACTTGTTCCCATGCCCAAGCTGAGGTTATCATGTTTTCCAAGCTGTGCGTCGTTTTCCAGCCTAATTCAGTATTGGCATACTTAGTGTCAGCATACACTTTTTCTACATCACCACTTCTTCTCGGAACACATTCGTAATTCACTTTTACTCCTGTAACCGCTTCAAATGTTTTGATGATTTCCATAACGGATAATCCGTTTCCGGTCCCCAAGTTAAAGAGTTCGTATTTGTTTTTGGTTTTAGCACTCAACATTCTTTCGATAGCCACCACATGAGCACGTGCAACGTCTACTACATGGATGTAATCACGTAAGCAACTTCCATCGGGTGTATTGTAATCGGTTCCGAAAACTTTCATTTGAGTGCGTTTTCCAATGGCAGTTTGTGCTACGATTGGGAAAAGATTTAACGGAGTTCCCACTGGATATTCTCCAATTTTTGCAGAAGTGTGTGCTCCCACTGGATTGAAATAACGTAATGAAATAACTTGTAAATCGTTTACCGACGAGGTGTCTCTTAAAATATCTTCTCCAATTTTTTTTGTGTTTGCGTAAGGACTTTGCGCAGGTTTTACAGCCGCAAATTCATCAATTGGCAAATAGTCGGGCTCGCCATACACAGAACACGAAGAAGAGAAAACGAAGTTCTTGATTTTATTTTCTTTGCAGATTTCAATCAAGTTTAAAAGCGAGACTAAATTGTTTCTGTAATATTCGATTGGCTTATCTACACTTTCACCAACCGCTTTAAAGGCGGCAAAGTGGATGATGGCTTCTACTTTATGAATCCGTAAAAATTCTTGAACTGCACTTTTGTTGTTTAAATCGATATTCCCAAATCCAGGACGTGTTCCAGTAATGGCTTCGATTGAATCGATCACTTCCGCATGTGAATTGCTGAGATTGTCGATGATGAATACGTCGTATCCTTTTTCAATTAACTCAACTACGGTATGTGATCCGATGTATCCGGTTCCACCGGTAACGAGAATGCCTGGGTTTTTTGTCATGCCTGCTTTTTCGTGATTATACGCAGAAAAAAAGATTGAGGTTCATTATAAACTCCAATACTTTAGTTCTTTTATCTTTCCGTTAAGTATTCCTTTTAAATCTACAATTAACGCTTCAGGCTTAGCCATTTTTTTGAAATCAGCTTCAACAAGTGTTTTATACTCCTTGTGATTAACCGCAACTACAATGGCGTCGTAATCGTTAGCCGGTTGCTTTGTTAATTCAAAACCGTATTCTTCTTTCAACTCATCACTGTTCGCACGCGGATCAATCACATCCACATTTACACCATAGGATTTAAATTCGTTAATGACATCCGATACTTTTGAATTGCGAATATCTTCAACGTCTTCTTTAAAAGTAGCACCCATCACCAATACTTTGCATTTGTTAAGATCTTTGCCCATCGCAATTAACTTTTTTACAGTTTGTTTGGCTACATAAAATCCCATACTGTCATTTACATAACGGCCAGAATTAATAACCTGGCTATGGTATCCTAATTCTTGTGCTTTATAGGTGAGGTAATACGGATCAACACCAATACAATGTCCACCAACTAATCCTGGCATGAATGGAAGGAAATTCCATTTTGTTCTGGATGCCTCAAGTACTTCGTACGTGTTAATACCCATTTTATTGAAAATGATACTCAGCTCATTCATCAATGCGATGTTCACATCACGTTGCGTGTTCTCAATGATCTTTGCGGCTTCTGCTACTTTAATGGTAGTCGCTTTAAAAACGCCCGCTGTCACCACAATCTCATACATCTTTGCAATTTCTTCAAGCGACTCAGCATCACATCCGGAAACTACTTTCGTGATTTTTGAAATGGTATGTTCTTTATCGCCCGGGTTGATACGTTCAGGAGAATATCCAACTTTAAAATCTTCTTTAAATTTCAATCCTGAAATCTCTTCAAGAACAGGAATACAATCTTCTTCCGTACAACCTGGATAAACGGTCGATTCATACACCACATAATCTCCTTTTTTTAACGCTTTACCAATGGAATTGGTGGCGCCTAATAAGGGTTTTAAATCGGGAAGTTTATGTTCGTCAATCGGAGTAGGGACAGCTACAATAAAGAAATTAGCTTCTCTTAATTCATCAATCGAATCCGTAAAGTGAATATCGCATCCTTCAAAGCAACTGGGATCTAACTCACCACTTGGATCAATGTTTTTACGCATCATTTCAACGCGCTGCTTATTGATGTCAAATCCAATGACAGATATTTTTTTTGCAAATTCAAGCGCAATCGGTAGGCCTACGTAGCCCAATCCAATGACGGCTAATTTTTTCTTCTTAGTGATTATATCGTTATACATTACTGTAGCGAATTTCCGGTTTATTAAATTTTCTTAATGAATAAATTCTTTCTATGATGTCTACTACTTTAAGTCCTTCTAATGCATTTGTGGTCATGACGGTTCGACCTTTTAAAGTATCAATAACATTCTCAATAATGTAATGATGATTGGCAGCTGAACCTTTATAAGTTCCGTAGTCGTTAGCTGGATTTACAGGAGGTAAATTCGGCATGGTATAGCCTTCAATATGGCAATACTCAACTTCATTCATGTATTGTCCACCAATCTTCAAACTGCCTTTGCTTCCGATCACGGTAATACTGCTTTCTAAATTGGTATCAAAAACGGAAGTAGTATAATTTACGGATCCCATTCCGCCGTTTACGAATTTAAAATTTACAATGCCTGTGTCTTCAAAGGCAGTTGTTTTCTGATGATTGAAATCGGAAAATACCCCTTGAATATCGGTGATATCACCAAACACCCAATACATGATGTCAATGAAATGCGAGAACTGAGTAAACAGTGTACCACCATCTAAATCACTTGTTCCTTTCCATCCACCTTTTTTGTAATATCGATCATCACGATTCCAAAAACAATTTAATTGCACTAGAAAAATTTCGCCAATTAATTTCTTTTCTACAACGCTTTTGAGCCATTCAGAAGGAGGAGAATATCTATTTTGCATAACACCAAAAACGGTGCGAGATACTTGAAGAGCTTTGTAAATTATTTTTTCGCAATCTGCTTTGGTAAGCGCCATCGGTTTTTCGCAAACGATATGCTTACGATTTTCTAAAGCGATTAGAGAATGTTTTGCATGAAGTCCGTTTGGAGAACATACATTCACTACATCAATTTCAGGATGGGCAACAAGCATCTCTTCTGGAGAAAGATAAAATGGTGTATCGGACGATTCGCCTAATTTTAAATCGTTTTTTGGAAGTACATCGCAAATAGCTACCAATTCTGATTCTTCATTACGACGAATCATTTCAGCATGACGCATTCCGATGTGACCACATCCAATTACGGCGAACTTAATTTTTTTATCTTGGTAATTGCTCATACATCTATTCGGCTTACTCGATTTGCACTTAGTTTGTATAGTTGTTTACTTTCTGGACATGTAGCTAACCCATCCCCATCGAATTTCAATCTGTGTCCATATTCACTCATCCAACCCATTTGTTTAGCGGGATTACCCACCACCAATGCATAGTCGGGAACATTTTTAGTAACGACAGCTCCAGCACCAATGAATGCAAATTGACCAATATCATGGCCACAAACGATCGTTGCATTCGCCCCAATAGAAGCCCCTTTCTTCACAACAGTTTTTGAATATTGATCTCTACGATTAATAGCACTGCGTGGATTATTTACATTTGTAAAAACCATGCTAGGACCTAAGAAAACATCATCTTCGCAAGTAACGCCAGTATAAATAGAAACGTTGTTTTGAATTTTAACATTGTTGCCAATAATCACCTCGGGAGAGATCACTACGTTTTGACCAATATTGCAATTTTCTCCAATTGTACAATTAGGCATAATATGACTAAAGTGCCAAACTTTGGTTCCTTTTCCGATGATACATCCTTCATCAATAACTGCAGAAGCGTGAGCGCTATAATCCATTTAATTTATTCAGTTTTAATGGAGAAGATTTGGTGATGAATCTGTCTCTTTTAATGAGTAATTTCAATGTGCTGATTTATCAACTTTATCAGTAAATTAAAATTGGAGTGTTAATTTCTGTGCTTAATACAGAACTAAGTAAATCGATGTTCTGTTTTATTCAATTCTTCAATAGGTAAACTTTTGAAATAGTCGTAAGTGATTTTTAATCCTTCTTCACGATTAATTTTTGGTTCCCATCCTAGAATTTCTTGTGCTTTCGTAATATCTGGACGACGTTGTTTAGGATCGTCTTGAGGTAAAGGATGTGTAATCAATTTTTGATTTGTCCCTGTAAGTTTAATAATCTCTTCACCGAATTCACGAATGGTAATCTCCTGTGGATTGCCAATATTTACTGGGTAAGCATAGTTGCTGAGTAACAATCTATATATTCCTTCGATAAGATCATCTACATAGCAAAATGAACGCGTTTGTGATCCATCACCGAAAACCGTTAAGTCTTCACCACGTAATGCTTGACCAATAAATGCAGGTAATACACGTCCATCATTCAATCGCATGCGCGGGCCATACGTATTAAATATACGCACGATTCGAGTTTCTACATTATGATAAGTATGATAAGCCATTGTAATCGCTTCTTGGAATCGTTTCGCTTCATCATATACTCCACGAGGTCCAATTGGATTTACATTACCCCAATAGTTTTCAGTTTGAGGATGTACCGTAGGATCACCATAGACTTCACTCGTAGAAGCTACTAAAATTCGGGCGTTTTTAACACGCGCAAATCCTAATAAGTTATGTGTTCCTAACGATCCAACTTTTAATGTTTGAATTGGAATTTTTAAATAATCAATCGGACTTGCTGGCGAAGCAAAATGAAGGATGTAATCAATTTGTCCAGGAACATGAACAAATTTACTGATGTCGTGATGATAAAATTCAAACTCTTTTAATTTAAAAAGATGTTCTATGTTTTTTAAATCGCCTGTGATGAGATTATCCATCCCAACTACATCGTATCCTTCTTTAATAAATCGATCACATAAATGAGAGCCCAAGAATCCTGCTGCTCCTGTGATGAGTACCCTTTTGTTTGTTGACATACAAGTCGATATTTTTTACTTTATGAAAATGCTGGCAATTGTGGAGAAACAGTTTCTCTTCCCATACTGTTATAATAGAATCCTAATTCTGCCATACGTTGCAAATCGTATAAATTGCGTCCATCAAAAATTACTTTTTCTTTCATGGTTAATTTCAATTTGTCGAAATCAGGAGTTCGGAATAACGCCCACTCAGTAGCAATCAAT
>CAIXTT010000044.1 GCA_903922455.1 uncultured Bacteroidota bacterium
GGAGGATCCTCCTTAGCAGCGAAAGCAGCGGGTGCTGATATCACCCATCTTGACTCTATAAAACAAGTGGTTTCTTGGGCTAGAGAAAATATGGAGTTGAGTAAGCTTGATGATATTCGTTGGTTAGTGGAAGATGCGATGACGTATGTGAAGCGAGAGGTGAAAAGAGGAAAAAGATACCATGGAATTATTTTAGATCCTCCCGCATTTGGTCATGGTCCCAATGGTGAAAACTGGAAATTAGAAGAAATGATCAACGAAATGATGAAATGTGTTTCCGAATTATTAGAACCTCAAAATTCTTTTTTAGTGTTAAACACATACTCACTCGGATTTTCTTCACTCATCATTAAAAATTTAATAGAAGAGCATTTTGAAAAGAGAGCGACTGCAGCCGAAATAGGAGAGATTTATTTACAGGCGACTAGTGGAGTGGTATTGCCATTAGGAGTGGTAGCAAGGATAAAATAAATCTTTTTTTACCTCTTAAGATGGTTTTAATGGGAGATGGAACCCTATACCTTACTATTGCGTACAATTATTCTACCTTATAATCGTTTAATAAACACCTAGATTTCCTCGTACATTTGTAATATGCCCACCGCTGAAAATAATTACCGTGAGTTGCTGGAGAAGCTGGACGCTTTCATCCGGAAGTTTTATACCAATCAGTTGATGCGTGGCTGCATTTATGCCTTCGCTCTCCTGTTGGTGTTTTTTATTTCTATTACACTCTTAGAGTCGTTGGCGTGGTTTAATCCTGCAGTTAGAGCGATTCTGTTTTATTCATACCTCATTTCTACAGGGATTGTACTTTGGAAACTAGTGCTTACCCCATTGTTTAAGCTGTATAAGTTGGGTAAAACCATCAGCCACACAGAAGCCGCCAATATAGTAGGACAACATTTTCAACCCATCCGTGATAAGCTGTTAAATACGCTCCAACTTCATGATCAGGTTAGCCAGGAGCCTGAGCATTTGTCCTTGATTCACGCATCCATCAACCAAAAAAGTGCAGAGCTGCGCCCCATTGCTTTTTCATCTGCAATCGACTTAAGTAAGAATAGAAAGTATTTGCCTTATGCGGCTTTCCCACTCTTAGCACTTATCATTATTTTGTTTGCCGCGCCTAGTTTAATTACAGATCCAGCGAGCCGACTTTTGCATCACACAAAAAAATATTCGAAGCCAGCACCGTTTCAGTTTAACGTAACGAATGAGAAATTGCAGGTGGTTCAATTCGACGATTTTACCATCGATGTAAAAATAAGTGGCAATGAAATTCCCCGCGACGTGTATGTTGAAGTGGGTAACAACACCTTCAAACTCGAAAAAGAAAATTTAGATAAGCTTCATTATACTTTTAGAAATGTACAGGGTAATACCAGTTTTCGTTTACTGGCAGATGGGTTTTATTCGGATGACTATACATTAACAGCAGTACCGAATCCGGTATTGGTTGATTTTTCTGTTGAACTTAATTACCCAGCCTATTTAGGACGTAAAAGTGAAACCATTAAGAACACCGGCGACCTCTTAATTCCTGCCGGAACTCGTGCCACGTGGAACATCGGCACACAGAACACAAGTGAACTTCGTATACGCTTTGCCGATAGTACCTATACCTTGAAAGAAGGAGAAGAAAACAATTATTCTTTAGTGCGAAAACTACTTTCCAGTAGCGGATATACCATCAGCAACAGAAATGAATTTATTCAATCGAAAGACTCCGTTGCTTATGTGATTAATGTGATTCCTGATCAGTACCCACAAATTGAAGTGGAAGAGCAAAGAGATTCCAGCTCCTACCAAAGAATTTATTTCAGAGGGATGGTGATGGACGATTATGGTTTAAGTAAACTACAATTCAAGTATCGTTTTTTGAAGAAAGATGGACAAGATGTGCAAGAAGAAGCAAAGGCCGCGGCACTTGGATTTAATAAAGGCGTTACCCAAGATCAGTTTTATCATTTCTGGGATTTAGCCACCATTCAGTTAAATGCAGGCGACGAGATTGAATATTATTTTGAGGTTTGGGATAATGATGGGGTACATGGTCCAAAAAGCGCTCGCTCCACTTCTAGCGTTTTCAAAGCGCCTAGCGTGCAAGAATTGGCAAAAGAGAATGAGTCGAGAAACAAATCACTAAAAGAAGATTTAAGTGAGAGCATCAAAAAAGCAAAGGATCTGCAAAAAGATCTGAGCAACCTGAATAAAGAGTTGTTGAACAAAAAGAACCTTAGCTACGAAGATCGTAAGAAGGTGAGCGATATTTTGAATCAGCAAAAAGAGTTGGAGAAAAAGGTTGCCGAAATCCAAAAACAACAAGACGAAAATGCGAAACAACAAAACGAGTTCCGTACTCCCGATCCCGAATTAGCCCAAAAGCAAAAACAACTGGAGGAGCTGTTCGAAAAGTTGATGTCGCCCGAAATGAAGAAGATGATGGAAGAGTTGGAAAAGCTAATGGCACAACTCGACAAACAGAAACTTCAAGACATGGTGGAGAAGATGAAGCTCGATAGCAAGGACCTGGAAAAACAACTCGATCGCACGTTGGAGCTCTTCAAGCAATTGGAGTTAGAGGAGAAGATGAAAGAAACAGCCGAGAACCTCGAGAAGCTCGCCGAAGAGCAAGAGAAGCTCGCTAATAAGAACGATCAGAAAGATGCGGAAAGTGAAAAACTAAAGGAAGAGCAAAAAGAGTTGAACAAGGACTTTAAAGACATCGAAAAGAGTCTTGAAGATATTGAGAAGAAAAACGAAGAATTAGAATATTCTCAGGAGCTGAAGGATTTTGAAAAAGAAGAGGAATCCATCAAGGAAGACATGCAAGACAGCGAGCAACAACTTTCCAATGGGAAAAAGAAGAACGCAAAGCAAAGTCAAAAAAAGGCGGCTGAGAAAATGAAAGACCTCAGTCAGAAAATAAAGAAACAGCAACAGGAAAAAGAGGAAGAGCAAAACGAGGAAGACATGCAGGCGATGCGCGCCCTATTGGAAAACCTATTACGCTTTAGTTTCGACCAAGAAGGGTTGATGGAAAAGTTGAAGGGTGTTGATATTAACAATCCTCAATACTTGAAGATGGCTCAAGAGCAACGAAAGCTGAAGGATGATGCCAAGATTTTGGAAGACTCGTTATTGGCCTTAAGTAAAAGGGTGGTGCAGATTAGCTCCGCAGTAAACGAGCAAATCACCGAAATCAATGCGAACACAGAAAAGGCACTTTTGAATCTACAAGATAGAACCGTTCCACAGGCTCGAGCCAACCAACAATTCATAATGACAGCTGTAAATAATTTGGCGCTTATGTTAAGTGAAAGCTTGGATCAGATGCAGCAAGATCAAAAGGAAAGTGATGCGAGCTGTGATAAACCAGGTCAGGGAAAGCCAAAGCCCGGAAAAGGCAAGCCGAAGCCGGGACCAACAGCGGGCGACGTTAAAAAGATGCAGGAGAAGTTGGGACAACAACTCAAGGAGATGAAAGAGAAGATGGAAAAAGGGAAGAAGCCTGGAGAGAAGCCCGGCGATAAGCCTGGTGGAAAACCTGGAGATGGAATGAGTGAAGAGTTAGCCAGAATGGCGGCTCAGCAAGAGGCCCTTCGAAACGCCATCAATCAACTTAACATGAAAGACAATAAAGACGGGCAAGGGAAGCTGGGCGACTTAAGTAAACTCGCTGAGCAAATGGAGCAAAACGAGAAAGATATTGTTAATAAGCGCATTAGCGAACTTACCATGAAGCGTCAACAAGAAATACTCACCCGACTTTTAGAATCTGAAAAGGCAGAGCGTGAAAGAGAGCAAGAAGAAAGAAGAGAATCTAGTGAGGCGCGCGATATTAATCGCACACCTCCACAGTTTACCGAGTTTATGAAAATGAAGGGTCGTGAGACAGAATTACTAAAAACCATCCCTCCCGGATTCAATGGTTTTTATAAGAACTTGGTGAACTCTTATTTTCAAAATTTGCAGAATTAGTCCCTCCCTCCTTCTATTCGTTTGTCGACGAGGAAGAACAAGGTGGAGGAGATTCAGAAATTTAGGAATATAACCTAACACTTATCGGTTAGTAAAAATTTTTTCATTTACATTCGCACTTGCAGGAACTTCGTAGTTTCGTAGTCTCAAGAATCAACAAGTGCCACTTCGGTGGTTCGTGACAAAGAAATAGGCAGTTTCAGCAACATGATTTACATGAACACAGAAAAGCAGACTTCAACTATGCAAATTGCCTCACAGCCCGAGAGCATCAATCAGGTAGAGAAACTCATTGACGAGATTAAAGCCGATAATAATTTACATGAAGAATGTTATGGCAATATTTTAGTTGCCGTAACAGAAGCTGTAAATAACGCTATTCAGCATGGCAATAAATACGATGCTGATAAGATGGTAAATATCTCCTTTGAAATTGACCCTGACCAAATCGCATTCACGATTTCCGATGAAGGCCAAGGCTTCGACTATATGAATCTTCCTGATCCAACTGATCCAGTAAACCTAGAAAAGCCAACAGGCCGAGGCGTGTTTCTAATGAAACATTTGGCTGATCAAATTATCTTTTCGGAAAATGGACGCGTGGTGGAATTATATTTCAAGACGAGTGGCCATATTGCCGAATAAAAGTCCCGACTAACTGTATTCGTCTCCCCTGTTTACTCTTGGGTTTTTGTAGATGAATTACTCCCTCTCTAAATGCCTTCTTCCATTTCATTTTTTAATGCCGATGTGTCCTACGTTTTGCGAAGCAAAAACGGGATCCGTTTATGGTTGTCTGATGTGATCAAAAAAGAAGGATTTCGTATCGGAGAATTAAGCATTATCCTGTGTAGTGACGAGTATTTATTTAAGATGAATGTTCAGTATCTTAAACACAAATCCTACACTGACATTATCACTTTTGATCAGTCAGAAAGTAAAGGCGAGGTTTCTGGCGAACTGTACCTTAGTATAGATCGCATCAAAGACAATGCTAAGACTTTAAATATCAATTTAATAGATGAATTGCACCGTGTAATTGTACACGGCACACTTCATTTATGTGGTTATGGCGATAAAGACCCGAAATCAAAGTTGAAGATGACTCGGAAAGAGAATTTTTATCTTCTAAAGAGATAGTTTTTGTAGTTCCACGTGCCCTGGCGCTCGTTAAATTAACTCAATTTATTTGATGATTTCATTTTATTTGGACGAGATGTTGGCACTCGACAGCTAATAGCGTTTTCTAAAATGCACATTTACTTGTTTATAAGTTGGTTCATTAACTGTTTATTAACTTGTTTAATTGATTGATATACAATATATTTGTTCTTATACACATCCTGTGTATAGTTTAAATTAGAGTTTCACGTGGAACAATGAATGATCAAACATACGATGTAATTGTAGTTGGGGCAGGGCACGCAGGTTGCGAAGCCGCCGCCGCCGCCGCTAACATGGGATCAACGGTTTTGTTGATGACCATGAATATGCAAACCATCGCTCAGATGAGTTGTAATCCCGCTATGGGAGGAATTGCAAAAGGGCAAATTGTAAGAGAAATTGACGCTCTTGGTGGTTATTCGGGTATTGTTAGTGACCGATCTGCCATCCAATTTAGGATGTTAAATAGGTCTAAAGGGCCTGCTATGTGGAGCCCTAGGACACAGAATGACCGAATGCTTTTTGCTTCAGAGTGGAGGAAGATGTTAGAGCAAACACCTAATGTCGATTTCTGGCAAGATATGGCTAACGGGATCGTCGTGGAACAGGGTAAGGTTACCGGAGTCAAAACCTCCATGGGACTGGTTTTTAAAACACGGGCTGTTGTGCTCACCAATGGCACCTTTTTGAATGGGATTATACATATAGGCGAGAAGCAATTTGGAGGCGGGAGAACGGGCGAAAAGGCTTCTACAGGCATAACGGAACAACTTATAGAGCTTGGATTTACCAGTGGTCGCATGAAAACGGGTACCCCACCTCGAATTGATGGAAGATCGCTTGATTATTCGAAGATGGAAGTACAAGAAGGAGACACCCATCCTGGTCGATTTAGCTTTACTAAAACACCGATTCCAGCTACGCAGCGGCCTTGTCACATTACCTATACCAACGAGAATGTACACGATGTTTTGAGGACCGGATTCGAGAAGTCGCCCATGTTTACGGGTCGAATTCAAGGCTTGGGTCCACGGTATTGTCCCAGTATTGAGGACAAAATATCTCGATTTGCGGATCGCGATCGCCACCAATTATTTGTAGAACCGGAAGGCTGGGATACGGTCGAAATCTATGTTAATGGCTTTTCATCATCGCTTCCTGAGGATGTTCAATTAAGAGCGTTGAGGCTTATTGAAGGCTTCGAAAACTGCAAAATGTTCCGTCCAGGTTACGCCATTGAGTACGATTATTTTCCACCTACTCAACTAAAGCCAACACTTGAAACTAAGTTAGTGGATGGACTTTATTTCGCCGGACAAATTAATGGAACCACCGGATATGAGGAAGCGGCTTGCCAGGGATTGATGGCTGGAATCAATGCCCATCGGAAAGTGAATGAAGCTTCTGAAATAGTTTTAGGAAGGTCCGATGCCTATATCGGAGTTTTGATCGACGACCTTATTACAAAGGGGACAGATGAGCCATATCGAATGTTTACAAGTCGCGCAGAATTCAGAACTTTATTACGTCAAGATAACGCAGATTTAAGATTAACTCCTTTAGGATACGAAATTGGACTCGCAACAAAAGAGCGATTCGACACGTCAAATACA
>CAIXTT010000045.1 GCA_903922455.1 uncultured Bacteroidota bacterium
ATAGAAGGTGGTGATGGTAGATCCGCTAATCCAAAGTCCTTCCGCACCTTGAAAAGTAACCGTTCCACTTCTTGGAACAAAACTTCCATCATTGTACAATGTATTTATTCCATTATAATTACTTTCAAGGGTCATGTTCTTTGTATCACCCGCAGCTCCTGTGATGGATTGAATATCAAAAGTTTTATTTACATCAATATATAAACTGTGTAATGTGAAATCAGAAGTAGATCCATTGCTTGTTTTTAAAGTAACTGCTGCCGCTGGAGAACCCGTCACTTTAAAATTGGGTTGAACTACACCCGCATAAGGAGTAAAATTAAAAGTGGATCCACTTACTGTAGAATTATTACCGAATTCCACTGTGCCATCTGTAAAACTAATGATCCCTAAAGAACCACACAAATCAAAGTCACTTCGCACACCGGCCGTACTATTGGGCTTTTGTAATGTTATTGTTCCACCACTCATGGTAAATCGAGAGGATGCTGAATTATTTATTTTAAATAATTCAAGGTTGGAACCAGGCCAACCATAATTTAGCAATAAACTTCCTCCCGATTGATTATAGCGCAGTGGATCGGCAGCATAACCCGAGCGAAAGGTTATACCACCGTACACTTGCAAAATGCCTCCAGTAATGTCAATCACAGGAACTTTTGTAGGATTCGATTTGTATCTTATTCCTTGAAATCCTTGAGCTCGACCAATTCGAATAGTTCCATTAGAAATTCTTAATTCTCCTTCTAAATATACAAAATCAGTGTTTGGAGCTAAATGTAAAATTCCATCTTGCACTTTAATAATTGCATTTTGCGGAACTGTAAAATTTCCAATAGTTGGATTTACTAAATAAGTTCCACTATTGTTATGGATGAAGGTACCAAAGGTTAACACTAATTCCCGTATGGCTACTTCAAAAGAATTAACGGTTACATCTAAATAGTAACTTGTCAATGTTGATTTTACTAAACTCACTTTATTCAAATCCCAGGTTCCAGCACCTGAAATAGAAGTATTGATGGCTGAATTAAAAGTAATGTTTACATAATCGTTGGCGTCAACATAAACATCAAAGTTTCCATTATTAATTATGCTTCCACTGATGAACAAACTATGCATTCTTGTAGAATTGGAAGCATATCCAAAAGTAGCTCCAGAATTTACTGTTAAATTTCCTGCAACTACCATTAAGAAAGTAAGGTAGTTGGAATATAAGAGTGAGCCTGAAGTTCCTTGTCCAACTGTTATGCTAGCAGTAATGGAATTCACATTCATCGAAATGTTGTGACCATCACCAATAAAGACAACGTCTCCTTTTGCAGGATACGTTCCTGTATTAATAAAACTACCATGGCCAACAGTAGACCATGAGGAGTTCACACTCCACAAACCACTTTGACGCGAATAATAGTTGATAGCATCACTTTCATAAAAGAGTGCCATTAACATCAGAAAGATCAATCCTGATTTTCTGAGCTGTTCAAATAAATTATGCATGATAAAATTGTTAAACTGTAGTTGGTGAAACAAATATGCTACCAACTGGAATTTATAATTTGCGAAAAAACCGTAATTCTTACATAAAAAATCACATCATTAATATTCTCAGCCTAGGGTTGAAACCATAGGCTGAGAATATTAATGCAGCTATGGATTAAAACCCAGTGGCAACAATCCGTACTATCAAATGGTGGATAATCGATCCAAGGTGGTTTGGATCAAACGATGCATAGAACCTTCGGCGTCATTGGCATATTTTTGCGAAATGCGGTTGGCAACAATTACATTAACGGCGCAACATTGGTGACCTAATAATGACGCCAAACCGCACATCGCGCCGGTTTCCATTTCAAAATTGGTGATACGATGTTCTCCAAAACGGAAGGAATTTAAACGCTCAACCATATCCATTCTGGAAGGTTCCAAACGAAGTTGGCGCATCTGTGGACCATAAAACCCCGAACAGGAAGCCGTAATTCCCGTGTACATATCGGGTGAAAGGAGATCAAAAAGGGAATCGGACGATTTAGAGATATAAGATTGAGGAAGAATGCTATGGTTCGGATAATGCTTTCTAAAGGCATTTATAATTTCCTCTTCTTCCTGGGTATTCACCAATTTATAGAAGTTTAATAACCCATCTAACCCCAACCCAAAACGGGAACAAACAAAATGATCTACCTCAATTTCTTTTTGCAAAGCTCCTGAAGTGCCTATACGAACTAAGTTTAGAGCGGTTAACTTTTCCTTAATGGTCCGAGTTTTAAGGTCGATGTTTACCAAGGCATCTAACTCATTATATACGATGTCGATGTTATCAGTACCTATCCCAGTGGAAATCACCGACATAGCTTTTCCTCTATATACTCCTGTATGCGTTACGAATTCTCTTTTCTGTTTTTTTACATCAACTTTATCAAAATAATTGCTTACCATTGGAACTCGATCTGGATCGCCAACATTGATGATAATAGGCGCTATTTCATAGGGATGCAAGTTCAAATGATAGACACTTCCATCGTGATTTAAAATCAATTCAGATTCTGGGATTTGTGACATATACTTTAATCAAATAATTTTGTCTCCAACAAATATAAAAGAAACCGATAGAGATGAGCAGTGAAAAGAGAAATATTATTGTACCAGTAGACTTTAGTGATCAATCAAAAATTGCATTGAGTCAAACGTATAATCTTGCGAAAATGGCGCATGCCGACATCACATTATTACATGTTATTGACGAGGCTTTGTTCAAATCCTTCTTACATTTATTTAAAAATAATGAAGAGCACGAGGCCATGATTCGTGAGCAAGCAAAAAGTAACCTAGAAGAGTTTGCCAATGAAGCAAGAGCTAAGTCGGGGTTTGTTTTTAATTGCCGTATAGAAAGGGGGAAAATTTATGAAACCGTTACTCAAGTAGCTGAAGAATTAGATGCCATGTTTATTGTGATGGGAACAGCGGGTGAAAGTTCTTTAAAGAAGAAGTTTATAGGCTCTAACGCAGTGCGTGTAATCGGTGATGCACATTGTCCAGTAATTACAATAAAAGGCCAGCAGCATCGTTCAGGATGTGATGTAATTTTACTACCTTTAGACCTTTCAAAGGAAACAAAAGAGAAAGTTGTTAAATGTATTGAGATTGCGAAATTCTTTAAATCAACAGTAAAAGTTGTATCAGTGTTAACCACTTCAGATGAATTTCTAATCAATAAAATGGAAAGGCAGATGGATCAAGTACTCAATTTCATAAAAGATCATGAAATCACTTGCTCCGGAGAATTCTTAAAGGGTAGAGATATTTCGGATGAAGTACTCGTTTACGCTAAAAAGATAAATGCCGATTTAATTATGATCATGACACAACAAGAATTAGAATGGACGGAGTATTTCATTGGGACGGAATCCCAACAAATCATTAATAATTCTGAAGTGCCTGTTTGTTCCGTTCGACCCATAAAACGAAAAGACATGACTGAATTTGTAATTTCTTAGAACGATAAATAAAACTACTTCTATGCAAAAAGATCTAAACATTAAAAAAATTCTTATTCCATTTGATTTTTCGGAAACTGCTGAATTAAGTTTAGAACATGGTATTTTTATGGCCAAGTTAATGAAAGCTGAAATTTACTTATTGCACATTGTGGAAACGACAACTTTTCCTAGCTCCATTGCGCATGCATTCTCAGGATTTGAGAAAAAAATAGAAGAGGCATCGAATGAAAATTTAAAAGCTTTAGCTGATAAATTACATGCAGAACACGGCATTCCTGTTCAAATTATTACCGAAGTAGGTAAAATCTACAAGCGCATTGTGCATGTAGCCAAGCAAGCTCATATCGATATTATTATCATGGGAACGCATGGTGCTAGCGGACACAGTTACATCATTGGAAGTAATACTACTCGTGTAGTTCAAGAAGCTTCATGCCCTGTAATTTCAGTTCAAACACATGCAAAGAAAGTAGGCTTTACTAAAATTGCTGTTCCAATTGATGATTCACCTGAATCACGCCAAAAAGTTAACTTCGCATTGGAAATTGCTAAGAGGTATAATTCAGATGTGATCGTGATTGGCTTGATGAGAAATGGTAACGAAGACTATCAACGCAAGTTTAAGATTAAGATTGAGCAAGTAGAAAAATTCTTACTCGACCATGGTATTCATACTGAAATCATTTACGCGGAGGGAGATGATCTTTCTAAAGGGACTTTGACAACAGCGGAAGAAATTGATGCGGACTTAGTCGTTATTATGACAGAACAAGAACCAAGAATTGCTGGAATGTTGATGGGCTCGTATGCCACTCGAGTAATCAACGGATCAAAGATTCCGGTCATGACAGTTCGCCCTGCCGAGATTGATCCAGATCGTTTAACGGTTACTTTCTAATCTCCTGTTAATATAATATAATAAAAACATCGATCTTTTCCGATCGTTGCTTTATTTTTATGACATGAGCCACATCCATCAAATTCTAGCTCAATATTGGGGTTACACTCAATTTCGACCTTTGCAGGAGGATATTATTCGATCGGTGATGTCGGGTCATGATACTGTGGCTTTACTCCCGACAGGAGGAGGAAAATCGCTTTGTTTTCAAGTACCTGCCATGAGCCAGCCCGGCTTATGTTTGGTGATTTCTCCACTCATCGCTTTGATGAAGGATCAAGAAGAACATTTATTACAAAAAGGAATTCGTGCGCACGCAATTGTGAGCGGAATGAAGAAAAGCGAAGTTGAACTTGCCCTCAATAATTGCATTTATGGGGATTATAAATTTTTATACGTTTCTCCAGAGCGACTCCTCTCTCCTATTTTCAAGGAATATCTTTTGCAGATGAAATTAAATTTGATTGCAGTGGACGAAGCCCATTGTATTTCTCAGTGGGGATATGATTTTCGTCCACCGTACTTGCAGATTGCAGAGATCCGAGAAAATTTTCCAGCCGTTCCCATCCTGGCACTCACGGCTTCGGCTACACCGGAAGTGAAGGAAGACATCATCGAGAAGTTGGAGTTGTCTAACGTTGTCGTCTATGCGAAAAGTTTTGCCCGACCTAATATTTCTTATTTAGTAAGAGAAACGGAGGATAAGATGGCTCATCTTTTCAAAGTGCTCGATAATATGCCTGGATCCTCCATTGTTTATGTTCGAAACCGACGCAAGACGCAAGAAGTGGCCGATGCCATTCGTAAACATGGAATCTCTGCTAACTTCTACCATGCCGGACTTAATCATCAAGCGCGTGCCGAACGACAAGCACAATGGAAGAACGATCAATCGCGGGTGATTGTGGCAACCAATGCTTTCGGGATGGGTATCGATAAACCCAATGTGCGAACCGTAATTCATATGGATTTGCCCGATGATTTAGAAAGCTACTATCAAGAAGCAGGAAGGGCAGGTCGAGATGATAAACTATCCTATGCCGTGGTGCTCTACGATAAAAGTGATTTCATCAGCAAGGACAAACGACTTTTACTCGATTTTCCTCCGCGCGAAGAAATTAGAAGAGTATACAGAGCATTGGGAAATTATTTGCAGATTCCATTGCACAGTGGTTTGGAAGTAATTCATTCCTTTGACTTAGTTGAATTTTGCGCCTTCTACTCCTTCGATAATTTCTTGACTTATAATTGTCTTAAAATTTTAGAGTTGGCGGATTACATCAGCTTAAGTGATTCCATATTTCTACCTGCCCGACTACGAATTTTAGTAAACTCCAACGATTTGTATGTTTTCCAAGTGCAAAATCAAAAATTCGATCATCTCATTAAAATCATTCTGCGCTCCTACACCGGACTCTTTGATGATTACGTTCGCTTTAGCGAAACCGAATTGGCTCAGCGAGCAGGCATCCACTTATCCGAATTAAATCAACAGTTAAATTATTTGCAAAAAGTAGATGTGTTGGAATTCATTCCTGCCATAAACAAACCAACATTAACGTTGACACAAGATCGTGTCGATGAAAAAGAAGTTATTATATCTAAAGCCATATTGGAAGAGCGAAAAGAAAGATTTATTTTAAGAGCTCAAGCCTTTAAAAACTTTTTAGTGAATCAACATGAATGTAGAAGCATGATGTTGTTGAATTATTTTGGAGAAACTAATTTGGTTCGATGCGGCACTTGTGATTATTGCCGCGACCGCAATAAAATTGAGTTGAATGACATTGAGATGGAAGAGCTTTGTCATCAGATTCGGCATGCACTGTTGCAGTCGCCCATGGATCCCGATGAGTTAAGCGAGCGCTTCAAAAACATTCCGGTCGACCATTTTAAAACAGTGTTGAAATGGTTATTGGACACCGATGAGTTAGGAATTGATATTGTAGGGAAGGTGTATTGTAAATTGGATTGAATCACTCGCCGATGCTGCGCTACGCTAATTTTTCTCGCAAAGGCGCAGAGTCGCAAAGGCTCCGCTATGCAAAGTTCGCTAAGATTCTCTTAGCAAATTTTAATGTAGTGAACTTCGTTTTCTCTAATCCTCGCTCTCTTTCTCACGCTGATAAAAACTCTGTGCACTTTGTGTAAATCTCCGTGAACTCTGTGGTAAAAGGATATATTTATGTGAATTTGATTTTTCTTTAGCTGCAATTCGACTTCACATATCCTTGTACTCTTCTTTTAAATAGGTAGGTAACCTTTCCGGTCCTTAGATATATCTTATGATAAAGAGTAGTCTCCGTTATTTTAATTTTAACTAATTTTGAAACGTATTATGGAATTATTTCACATCGACTTTCTGAGCATTCGGCTGCTAGATATCTTGGATATCTTATTAGTGGGATTTTTGCTGTATAAAATTTATCAGCTTTTAAAGGGCGGTGCTGCGATGAGTATTTTCATTGGCATTGTGGCAATTTATGTGTTGTGGTGGTTATTTGTTAAGATTCTCGACATGCAATTATTGGGCGCCTTGCTTGGACAATTTATGAGTGTAGGTGTATTGGCGCTCATCATCGTGTTTCAACAAGAGGTGCGACGCTTTTTATTGATTGTAGGTAGTAATCGTTTCACAGGAAATGGTGGACTCTCCAAAAAGATTTTACCCTGGAATTGGAAGGCGCCTAAATCAATTCCTATCAACATTGCTCCAATCGTGAAGGCTTGTGTGGCTATGACGAAGACAAAAACGGGAGCGCTCATCATCATTGCTCGTTCGTCCGATTTAAAATTTTACGAAAGCACAGGCGATTTAATGGATGCCGATGTATCAAAGCGTTTATTAGAGTCCATCTTTTTCAAAAACTCACCCATGCATGATGGCGCAGTCATCATCGAAAACAATAAAGTGAAAGCAGCGCGATGTGTTTTACCCGTTACCGAAAACACCGATTTACCTGCGCATTACGGAATGAGACATCGTGCAGCATTGGGAATTACGGAGCAGAGTGATGCCATCTCAATAATTGTGTCGGAAGAAACGGGATTTATTTCCATGGCGATTGATGGGAAAATGCATTATAATTTATCAAGTGAGGAACTCGAAAAACTTTTAGGTAAAATGATTTAGTTTTTCGTTTTTGTTTGAAATAGCAGTTTTAAACACTAGAGGTCACTAGAGTTCACTAGAGGACACAATAGAATTTTTTGATTCTAAATGATTGAGGTTCGTTTGCTATTTGACACTCTATAAAATAAATACTTGTTATTAACCAGAATCAACTCTAGTGCTCTATAGTGGCCTCTAGTGACCTCTAGTGTTGAAAAAAAACTGTATTAACAGATGAATTTAATATTTAAAATAAATTATTCGAACGCATGCGGGAACAACCGCCGAGGCTCAACGTCGCTGTTCAACCCCGCTGGGGTTGGGTTGTTTTTGGGGATTCGCTTCGCTAATAAGGTTGAACCCCTCTGGGGTTCTATTTCACGCAGCTAGCAGCTAGTAGCCAGAAGCATTAAAAACCAAAGTGAAATTTTTATTTAAAAACAATCTCCATCTAACGACGAGTTTTATCCGCCAACTCAAAATACTTGGCCGCCATTAGGGTTTATGTATCAAACCATTATTTTGTACACTG
>CAIXTT010000046.1 GCA_903922455.1 uncultured Bacteroidota bacterium
TAAGCCGGCGAATTAATTCTTCAGTCTTCCCTGAGAACATACATCCAGCAACAACTTCAATCGAACCTTTTCTAGGTTGCACTCTTTTGGTTTGTTCAATAAACATAATCTGATTTACAGGGTTAAATTTAGAATATTCTAGCCTCGAAACCATCTAAATGTTAATAACCTTTAATTTCATTGAAAAAAGAAAGGCTGCCCGAAAGATGGACAGCCTCTAAATTGCTTTTTTCCTGCGACTTACGTTTTTCTACGAAAACGAAATATTAATCAACTAAAAGACGGCTTGTTTGAATTTCGTTGCCTTGACGGACTACTATTTGGTACAAACCGCTCACCAATTCGGAAATATCCAAATCAACAGATTGCAATCCCGAACGTAGAGTGGCTGAAATAGAATACGCCACCGATCCTTTTACATCAATAATTGAAATTACTGTATTTCCGGTTTGTTCCATTTGCAACATCATTCGAACATTATCATGAGCAGGATTTGGATACAGACCAAAAGTTTTAATGGAGCTATTCTCAATCAACCCAGAGGCAACGGCAGGGCTTTTATCAAAATAAAAGTTTCCAGTAGAAGCGCCATCAAATCCAGTAAACGCCATTTTCCAAACAGCATTTTGACGATCAGAAACAAAATAAACAAGCGAATCAGAAATGAGCCATCCGTTCGAATTGAAGTCGTAAGTTTTCCAATCATAACCAATTGCATTGATTTCTCCTTTCAATGGTCCAGAACCTGCGCTCGCTGTATTGACATCTACAGGATATGCTTTTTCAACAAATACAGAATCGTTGCTTAAAACTCCTGTCACTTTATAAGTAACTGGACTAATTGCCAAGTACTGACAAAAAGTAAGATCCCATGAATTGTAGATGGGTTCACGATCAATTGAAACATTGTTCACTAAAGAATAATAAGCAAAAAACTTTCCTTGGAATGCACTTTTTGATAGTGCAGCAACAATCTCATTGCTGCCATTAAGATTTGCAAAACGGAAATTATAAGTACCACTTGCTAATGATTCAATTTTAATTTTTCGGATATCGGTTGCACCAATTTTAATAAAATAAACAGAGTCACCGGAAATAATATGGGTTGCAAAATCATACGTTCCCCAACCTAAATCAAACGGATTGGTGGCATCATTCGTACTATTAAATGCACCAAAATCCCAGCTGGTATCAGAATTCACTAATTCATAGGCAGGATTATTGACAATACCCGTGGTGTCAGAAGTCATCATCGTTGACCATTGCGAAATATCCTTATTTGCTTTCCAAAGTTTTACATTATTCTTCGAGTTGATGAGGATGGATGCAGCAAATCCTCGCAACTGAAAAGCAATATCCCAATTGGTATGCGTAATGTTACTCAGCTCTCCGGAATTCATATTGTAAAATACTTGATTGGTATATCCAGGCTGGATACTTACCACATCGGAAACAACTTGCGCATTTGCAGAAAAGCTTATGCAGCTACATCCGATGGCAAGAATTAGAGTTTGAATTTTATTCATGATTTTATCTATTTAGATTCGTTGATATTCTAGTGTAACTGTTCCTTTCACTCCTTGCTGGTTATAAAAATCAACCATACGTACTTTATAGAAAAAACCTTTTTCATCCTTTAATAAAAAGAAAAGATCAGGACGGATATAATATTGATTATTTCCAAAATCATAATACTTCCAATCGAAGCCAATAATGTCAGCCATGTTTGAAAAAGGAAATGAATCCACATTGGAATAAGCACAATCTACAAAAGGAAGATATGCAGGTATTGAGTCCTTTTTTATTACAGACCCGCTCATATCTTTCCATCGATTTAGTAATGCACCAGCAACAGGATAATATCGATAAGGGCTAGAAAGGGGTTCATCGTAATAAACATGTGTATACTTGGTGAAAACAAAATCCCACTCGGAAGAAGGAGGAGCTTGATTTACTAATGTTCCATTATTATTGAAAGAAAAATATACCAACCCATAATTCGGATTCTTGGGTATAGACATCACCGTTACGCCACTATTATCAAGATTAGAGTAGCGAATTTCATAGTGAGTATCATCTGCTGATAGAAATTGCAATTTACGGAAACGATTAGCCCCTGTATGATCAATTCTTCCCCTATCAATAATAAACACATGGCTATATCCATTCGTATTGGTTACCGCGTTCACCCACCATTCACCAATGGCAGTACTGTCATCCATATAATTTGATGCATCTACTCTCCAATTAGAATTCGTTGAATCCGCTAGAAAAAAATCGCCATTATTCGTTTGAGATGCAAACATTAATTTTCCAGAATTCAAATACACATGCATTCCTTGCACTGACGATTCAAACATCAGGTCATAGTTACGATAGGGTGCTAACGTAATTTTTCCTTGACTCAAACTCACATACACTTGATCGTCGTAATTGATCCCCATGGGCGCAAACAACTGCTTCACAGGTCCAGGAGATGGAAGTACTACTGACTCATCATCCTTTTGACAAGAAGAAGCCAATACAAGCAGTGCGAATAAGATCAAATAATTTCTCATCCTCTAAAATTAAATGTTAGTTTAGTAAACACTGATATTCCCATTCCGACAGGTGTACCTGAGGAAGATTCACCACTATGTGCTCCTCCACCTGAAAGCGAACTTAGGTTGGTTACATTATATATATTCTTCAATCCACCTGTAATAGTGAGTCGATTTTTTATTAATTCTTGACGAACACTTACGTCCATCATTTTATAAGCATCATTATTCAAACGATCGACAGAACCATCGGCATTTGCAATGAATATCGGTCGCTCACCATACATCTTCCAAAATACAGAAATTGTAGTTTTCGTTTTCTTGATGGTATAATCGGCAGACGTTGTAAACTCAGGATACCAAGCGACATTCGGCTGTTCAACATCCCCTTCAAAAGTTCCCCATGTTCCAGTATAAGAAACTCCAGCTTGGAAAGTAAACTGATGATGAGCGAGTTTCGACTTAAAATCAATCCCTTTAGAAATGAATTTATCTAGATTCACGTAGGTGTACAACAAACTATTGACATCATATTGGACAAGAGAAATCTTATTATGAATATTATTATAAAAAAATCCAGGTTCCACTGACAATACAAAATCACTCCATAACTTTTTATACTCAACACTTGCCATTACTTGCGTTGAAGTTTCAGCTTCTAAGTTCGGATTACCTTGAACGTTATGAATTCCATTGTCAACAAAATATAAATACTGCTCCTTTAAAGATGGGGCACGATATCCTTTACTCCATGAACTTCTCACGGCCCAAGTATTTCCAGAACGATACAAAACACTAATGGAAGGCACTAGTGGAGCATTATCAAATTGAGAATTATAAATGGCTCTTACAGCAGGACGAATAACGAAATATTCAATGGGTTTAAAATCGATACTAACATATCCTGCTACATCAGTCATTCTATGTTTAGCACCATCAATTCTTTTTCCTTCTCCGACTTCATCATTCATATCTACTCCACTCAACAAACTCCATTTTGAATTCGGTCTGGAGTACGAATGTGTAGCTCTAAAAAACAATGCATTAAACTGAGTGGTATCATCATCTAACAAATCAGGCGTAAGTGATTCGGTCAAATTCACCATATTCTTTCTAAAAGTATTCTTTTCATACTTATACATAGAATAGGCCGCTAAAATATTTAAAGCTGATTCATTTTTAAATTTCTTTTCGAATGATAAAGAATTATTAATGCGAGTTGTATAAAAATACTGATCATTTGCATACGCGTAATAAGGAGTAATGAGCACATCAGCTTTGTCAATCATTTCTTCTTTAAAAAAAGAGGAATGCAAAGAAAGTTTAGCTGATTTAATTGTGTGCGTGATCTTAACATCACCTAAATACTGTTCACGCGGATTCCATAATTGTGATCGAGAATTCGCATTGTCCGGATCAAATCCATCAAAATAATTACGAGCTCCGCTTAAGGAGACGGAAGTATTTTTAATATTCGCTCCTAGACTGATATCTGAATTATACTGACCCGTACTTTCATAATATCCAGCTGCGGAACCCATCCATTTATCGCTTTGATTTTTCTTAGAAATCAAATTGATGACACCACCCAATGCATCCGTACCATAAAGAACCGACATTGGACCTTTTACGATTTCTACTTTCTCGAGATTATTTAAATTGATTTGACCTAGATCTATATTTCCATTTTGACGACCAATCATGGGAATACCATCCATCAATATTTTAATGTGTTCGCCACCGGTTCCTTGAATACTCAAGCTACTTCCACCCACAGCAGGGTCATAGGCCACTCGCATATTTAACTCTTGCGATAATAAATCCTTAACCGTTACCGCGCCTCTCTTTTCAAAATCGGAAGTGCAAAGTACTTGCACTGCAACTACCGCATCTCTTTGATAAACGGCTACATGATTACCCGTTACAACTACTTCTCCTAAACTAACTGGAATTTTAGTAAGCACAATATCTTGTAAACCGACCTTTTCATAAATGGTATCAATTCGCGTGGAAAACCCTGGATAATTAATGCTTCGTACTAAAGGCAAATCAAAACCCAGCACCCACGCCTCTCCTTTTTGATTCGTGTGAACAACAGCCGCTTGCGCATCATTTGGAATAGAAGAAAATATCACCAAAGCACCATTCAAAATTTGGAAATCACTATTTCGCAACCGAACACTTTGGGCATTAGAATAATCCAAGTTTATGACTGTGAAAAGGAGTGCCACTGCTAGTACTTTATATAAGAGGTTAAATGAATAACTTATCATGCGAGTGCAAAATTAGATGAGAGAGGGCTTACAACATGTGAAAATAAATTGATGCATGTCATAAAAGATGTAATCTGACAATGCACTGACAAAGTGCGGCATTAGAAAAATACAATTTTCATGGGTTAAAAAAACCTTGTTAATCATTTGAACGGGAGCTTTAAAAGGCTGAAACAGATAAATTGACCGATTCAACCCGAAAAAGCGAATGATAACAAAACTAATTCATACACTATTGTTAATTAAGATTTCAGAACCCTTGATGACTCATTTAAAAATAACTCAATTTTGTAGTGTATGTGATTTCAGTACAATATTCGCTAAACAAATTCGCTTAGATTAAATATGGAAAATACGACTCGCCCATTCACAGAAGATATTAGAAAAACGCTTCGATCTTTAAATTTACAGTTAGAGAATTGGATGAATTCTCAGCAACCCATATCCTTATTAGAAAAAGATCTCATTAAAGAAAATTTGCGATCAATTTATCAATTAATAGATGAGTTATCTACTGATAAGAAATTCGATAGTGTATACTCAGAAATTCAATCCCAAAAATTGGAAGCTGCTGGTGATTTTATCCAACAACCCAATATTAAAATTTCGGAAGAGGTAACGAATACAATTCGTAAAACGGAGGAGAGGATTGAAAATACTTATACTCCCATCACTGAAGTTCCAACGGTGACTAGTTCTTCACTCTACTCCTCTTCTATAGAAGAGATGATAGAAAATGCTACGGTTATAAATTCAGTTGACAACACTGTGCTAAACAATGAACCTAAAGAAAGTGCAGAAGAAAAAGCAGTATCAAGCCCAAGTATTCATCATGCCATTGAAGAAAAAACCATTGAAGCGCGTATTCAAGAAGTAAAAGCTGCGACACGATACGAGGAAATTCGAACCATTGGAAGTACTTACGCTCCAGGAGCATCGATTGGCGATAAAATCAACAAATCACAAACCGATAAAAGTATCAGTGAAAAAATCAACACACAGCCCCTTGTTGATTTAAAATTAAGCATTGGTATAAACGAACGATTTGCGTTCATCAATGAATTATTTAAAGGTGATCAACAACTTTATCATCAGAGTATTGACAAATTAAATTCGATGCAGGTTTATGAAGATGCCCAACATTTGATTCATCATGAACTAATGCAAAAATTAAATTGGGACGAGAATAATTCCCGATTGCAAGAATTTAACAAACTCGTTAAAAGACGATTTAATTTTTAGAACATTGAAAAAGTCGATTCTCTTACTGTGTCTTGCATTTCTTTTTACAGATGGAGTTCAATCGCAAGATAGTTTATACACTAGGCATCTTATTAAAACGCTAACCAGTGAAAATTTTCATGGAAGAGGCTATGTAAAAAAGGGAGATTATATTGCTGCGCAATTTATAAAAGAGGAATACATTAAAAACGGAATTAGCGAAATATTGTCCGCTGGATATTTTCAGAAATTCGACTTTCCAGTAAATACTTTTCCTTCAAATATGGAGGTGAAAATTGATGAGAACACACTTTTACCGGGTGCCGATTTTATTGTACACCCCGAAACACCATCTTGCAAAGGAAAATTTGAAGTCGTATATATTAATAAAAAGCGATCACTTTTTTCTGATACTGAATTAAAGAACAAATGGATTTTGCTGGACACTACCAAATTAGAAAACAACCTATCAAAAGAAGATTTTAAGGAATGGCTACACACAGAACAATTCATCAAAGGAATAATACAAGTTGTTCCTAAAAAACTAACATGGAGTGTTGGCACCTCTCAAGAAAAAATTCCGACCCTACTTATGCTGAAGTCCGCAAAGACTGATGATATCAAAACCATTCAAGTAAACATCAAAGCAAAATTCATAGCAAAACACACCACATCGAATGTTGTTGGCTTTATTGAAGGAAAAAGCAAGAAAGACTCTTTCTTAGTATTGACTGCTCATTACGATCACTTAGGAAGAATGGGAAATACCGCTATTTTCCCAGGTGCGAATGACAATGCTTCAGGAATTTCTATGTTGTTACAGTTAGGAAAGCATTTTGCACAAAAAGAAAATCAATTAGAATACTCGTTGGTTTTAATTGCGTTTGCTGGAGAAGAAGCGGGACTCATTGGATCAAAATATTACACGGAAAATCCATTGACTGAACTTTCTAAAATAAAATTCCTTCTAAACATGGATTTAATGGGGACAGGAGACGAAGGAATGGTGGTTGTAAATGCTACTGAATTTCCAAACGCATTCCAAAATTTGGACAGCATCAATAATCAATTTCACTACTTACCAAAAATTGGGAAGAGAGGAAAGGCGGCTAACAGTGATCATTATTGGTTTACTGAAAAAGGGGTTTCCTCTTTTTTTTGTTATACGTTAGGTGGTATTACGGCCTATCATGATATTTATGATATTGAAAAAACATTGCCGCTAACTAAATTTGAATCAACACAGAAATTATTTATTTCTTTTTTACAAAGTTTTTGAATTAAAGATCAGGTTTAATTGTCGAGCTGCGCTACGATAAATTTTCTCGCTAACGGGCTGCGCTACGCCAAATTTTCTCGCTAATGGGCTACGCTACGCCAAATTTTCTCGCAACCCTCGGCAAGCTCAGGTTAAAAAGGCGCAGAGGCGCTAAATTTTCTCGCAACCCTCGGCAAGCTCAGGTTAAAAAGGCGCAGAGGCGCTAATGGGCTACGCTACGCCAAATTTTCTCGCTAATGGGCTACGCTACGCTAAATTTTCTCGCAACCCTCGGCAAGCTCAGGTTAAAAAGGCGCAGAGGCGCTAAGGCTGCGCTACGCCAAATTTTTTCGCAGAGACCGAAGAATGCGCTACGATAAATTTTCTCGCTTAAAATTTTATTCGGTTTCTGTAATGCTCAACTGATAACTCTCTTCGTCAAACCAAACCGTCACAAAATATTTTCCTAAAGGCAAGCCAGATTCTTTGGCTGAAAAGGGAACTGCATAGCGTCCTTCTTTCTGTAATCCTTGTTGAAAACGTTTCACGACCTCACCGGATTCATTTGAAATCTCTAGCGTTACAAGCGAAGGATTCGAGAGCATGTATTGAATAGTTGTTCGTTCCTTATAAGGGTTCGGAGAGGCTTCGGCAATCACAATACTATGCGAATTTACTTTGGCTGAAATAATAGTTGAATGTACTATTATTCCTTCATTCATTGAATATTTCAATCGATAAAAATACTTAATATTTTCAGCAACATTTTTATCTTCGAAACAGAAAGTATTGTTTGCTCCACAAAACTTATTCCGATCAATGGTTGCGATGGTTACAAAATCGACAGACTTAGCAGCTCGTTGCAATTCAAAATTACGAATAGAACCTGAAAAATTTCCTGACCATTTACATTCAATACTTGCCGTATAACTTTTTGCTTGAAAGGATAATAATTCGTTTTCAGGTTCGGGATCAGAAACAATAGAAAAAACATTTCCAATCACGGTTGACTGTGCTACTGCAAATGATCCACCAAGAATTAAGAGTAAGCTTAAAATTCCAAGTTGAACTTTGCAGATTCCTTTTTGTAAGAAATTTATCATTTAAATCCTCATTTTGCCTTGCATACGTACAGGCTAAAAAAACGTTTCGAATAAATAAAAATAAATCTATTTACCGTTGATATGCAATACTTTAAGTCGCTCTATGAGTCCATCTATTTCAACGCTTACTGTATATAAACCTACCGAAACATCTTTAAAATGTGATGTAACATTTACTTGACAATTGCCGGATTTAAGCATTCCTAGATCTTCATGTGCTACTACTTCACCCATTACATTAACGATTGTAATTTTTACAGATGAATTATTTTCTAAATTAAAAACGAGTTTAGAGTCGACGGTTAGAGGGTTCGGATAAAATTGAACATTGGATGAAATGGTAGGTTTCAATCGAGCATGAACCACCTCTGAGTAAGTGCTAGCACCGTTAAAATCCAATTGTTTAATTTGATAAAAATAATCTTCTTCCGCTTTTACATCCAAATCATCGAATGAATAATAATTCACTTGATTGCTGTTTCCCGCTCCATCTAACCAAGCAACAGATTCAAAACCTTTTGATACAGGATTTAATTTTTGAACTTCAAATCCACTATTATTCACTTCATTTGCGGTTGACCAATGTAATTTCACGCGGTTAGCTAACGCTGAAGCGTATACCTCCAGCCACTGAACAGGCAGAGGGCTCGGAGCCTGAGCCGTTCCAAATTCAAAAATACCATTCATGTCATTCCTACGAACGGCAGTGACGGGAGAAACCACACAAGTACCAGACCCTAACGACCAGGCACCTCCGTTACTTGTCATGATCGTCCAGCCATTTGCTGCATTTGTAAAACCGGTATTGTAAAGCGTCACATCAAAATTCCCTGAAGTGGGGCTATTGGATGCCACAAAGGTCCAGCGTCCATTATTTAATGCATTGGAAGAATACGTTAAACCACAATCAAGAACACCCAAGGGGCCCGGTAAAACACTGTATGGAACGAAGCTCGATTTTAAATTATCAATAAGGGTAGGATTGCTGGCATAAGCAAAATTAATGTTCGCTCTCTCATATCCTTTTGATACCTCTCCTACCGGAAAATCATAAGAGCCCAGATTATTTAGGTAACGTCTTAAAAAACCCTGGACAAAACTCAATGGACTCCCCGGACTAACGGCTGTGGGGGCCCGATTCAACACAATTACTTCGTAGAGCGGCGTGGTGATCAATTTTCCATTGGTCAACGTCAACGAACCATTCGTTCCTAAATGCATCATAGAAGAAAGCGTCACCCCGGGTCCTGAATGATTGATTTGAAAATTATTCAGCGTATCTAGGCTATAATAAGATTGGGCAAGACTTCCGTTTAATTCCAATGTTCCACCGGAAGGAAAATACTTGCCTAAATTGTTGAAATTACCTGCTACTTTATGGTATCTGCCATTGGCATTAAACCTGGAGGTTGCTGTACTATTATTAAACACCCCTTTCATATCCACATTCTGAGAGGCCGTAACCATCCCGCCTGTTTTCGCAATCGTTACATTACCGAACCCATTTGAACCGGTAAGATTTCCATTCAGTGTTTGATTAACGGCAGCATTCCCAAAATAGACAGTGGAAGAAGTGGCTGCAGCCAGGACGCCGAAATTGGTAAAGTTTTCACATACACTCAACGTTTGTCCAGAAGGAATCGTAAGCACAGCACCCGGATTAATGAGCATCGATTTGCAGGTAGCTATTCCTGTCACCGTAGGTTGAATCACAATTCCACCATTGATGATCGCGTCCCGGGAGCAAGTTGGAATAGGGCATCCGCCCCAATTGTCTTTTTTATACCAATCGACATCAATTCCACCCGACCATACAGAGCTAGTACCGTTAGCCCCATATAGAACAGGAGAAGTATTACTAAAAATAATATCGAAACCGGAAGTACTGTTTGAAAAATTACTTACCACCAATACATATTTTTCTCCGGCCACAACAGGAAGCCTGGTATTAAATGCGGTGCCAAAACCTGGGTATTGAGGCGGCGCGGTTAAATTAACAGCACTGTATAAACCGGTAAGCCCTAAGGGGCTATAATTGCAAGCGGTAGGTGTAGCACCCGTTGCAATCTGTGCGCACGTTACTGCCCCTGTACCCATCGTACGCCAAAGTGCAAAATCATAATCGGTGCCTGCAGTACTTGGTGCCCCAGGCCAATCTTTTGGTATAATTGAAAATTCTAAAAATCCATTCGCATTAATTGGTATTTCAAACCAAACAGAACCTCTCTCACCACTTAAAAGACAATTGGTTCCGCCGCCCTGAAAATCACAAATATTTCCAAATGACTGAAAGCCCGGATCACCAAAACTCATGGTGGTATCACAAACAGGGAGAAAGGTTCCGCAGTCTTGTCCATTTGATAATTGAGGAAGCGGGGCAAGACCATCTAACGCCAAGACAGAAAAAGTACCGGTTAGGTTCGCATTCCCATCCACCATGATATAATAATTTTGTCCCGGCACTAAACTAGTAACCAACATTTCCGAACTGTAATTAATGGTATTACCGCAAGGTGTAGCATTATCATTACAACCAAACTGCAGCATCGATGCTCCGCATACTCCGGAGTAAAGAACTGCTTGCGGATTAGTAAGTGAACCCGGAATGATTCGCACGCGAAGTTGACCGGAGGCCGGTGCCGCAACAACAAACCAAACTGTATTTCTCACATTCGGTGTCACCCAGCAAGTAGGCACCGGAGGTTCACCTGAGCCACCCGAACAATTATTGACGGATGATAAAGGAACACCAAGTATCAGTGGAGTTGCATTGCAAGGTAAATCGTTAGGTGCTCCTCCACCAAAAGAAGTGATAGCTAAATTATACGAAACATTTGTTGGTGGCGCCCAACTATCAATGACAATATAATAAACACCTGCCAATGGCAATACGACACTACCGGTTAATGTGCCGCTATTTGCACCTCCACTACTACCGATACATGTACTGCCTGCAACTCCGGGGCAACCACTATACACCTGATAGCCGATAGAATTAGAACTTGCGCCGGATAACGTGATAGAAATACACTCTGCACCTGTAGAAGTAAATTTATACACTTTATCCTCGCCTGATTCATACAATGTGGCACAAGAACCAATGCTTGCATTGGAATAGTCATTACCCAAACAAGCGGTGCTTTCATTTATAATTGAGTAAGGAAAAGAGGCAATATTGATTGCATTGGCACACGTTGCACCGCTTAATAAGGTGGAGGGAGCTGAAATAACTATATCATATGGGTTACACGAAGGGGGCGCCCAGGAGTCAACAATGACATAATAGGTTTGACCAGCGATTACATTTGCGCAAAGTGATTTGCTACCTGTTGAACTTTGCTCAAAAGCAATACAAGTGCTTCCAACAACCGAACAAGAAGAAGTAATTGGACACCCTCTATACAACATGATTCCTGTGTAGCTCCCACTCGACGTAATGCTAATCGTGATATTTCCGGAGGTGACCGGAGTGAAAACAAATACTTCATCTTCCCCGGAAAGATAACTTGTATTACCACAAATCAATGTATTTGCAGCTGTTTGATCATTCACCTTTCCGCAAGTTGTTCGTCCGGAAGAAGCATAGGGCAATGCAGGTACGGCAACGACTCCGGTTCCCAGCGCACAACCACCGACAGCTACCGGCGCTGAAATTGTAAGGTTAGAATAGGGATTGCAAGTTGGAGAAGGGAACACATCTAAAATAAGATAGTACGTCACACCTCCCGTTAAGCAGGCGACGATAGATTGAGATCCCGCCGCACTTTGAGAAACGGCCACACAACTTCCACCTTGTCCATTCAATGGACATCCCTGATACAACATCAAGCCATTCCAACTCCCGACAGAAGCAAGATTAATATTTACTGTACCCGTTGATGCGGGTGTGAAAACCCATACGCGATCCTCTCCACCTAAATAAAAAGTACTACCACAACCAATCGTGTTGCTGGCGGTAAGATCATTTCCGGAACCACATGTGGTGCCAGCACCGGAGGCATAGGGCAATGCCCCCACTAAAGTTACTCCTCCACCCAGATTTCCGGGACAGGTTAACGCTGCCGAATATTTATAAACGAGCGTTCCAATATTATTCTGATTAGCACAATTATAAAGATTTACTAAGACGCGATAAGTACCTGTAGTAACACAAGGCCACGCTACATACGATTGAACACCGCAAAAATCATCGTTATATCCACCAGCCACCCCTACACCCGTATTGTCAAGGATTGAAATTTGTGTGTCGAAAGCGGAAGCACCACCATCGACTGTGCAAAAACTAAAATAGTACGTTTGGCCGGCGGTAGCATTAAAAGTGCGATAGGTGCCGCCGTTCAGATTTGTGGTATTTACAGATTGCCATGCCAACCCAGGAGTGATAGCCCCCCCCGAAGATCCGCCGGTACATTGTGCCTTTGTGTGATGGTACACAAACACAGAAAGAAAAACAATACAAATGAATTTTATTGATTTCATAACTCCTTTTAAAGTTTTATTAACACTCCGGTACATCCCTCAGAAACTTCTTTCCTCGTAGCACCTTCCTTAATGACCCATTCAAAGCCGGATTGTTTCAATATCTCGGACAATTGCTCCGCACCAGCAAGCTCAGAGAGATCTAATTTAATGACCACCCACCCCTGGCTTTCACACGTTAATATCAATTGAGAATTTTCAGAATAATTTTGAATCAATTGCTCTAAAAGAGGGGACATCTTGGCATTATTAAAATGCTTGATTTCTATCACCCTTTCCACAAAAGGTCCGTCAACTGCTTGCGCCTTCGCAAGGGATTGATCTAATAAAAATAAAAACAAAAGTATAACTTTACGCACCATCTAATTGTTAATTTTTGGGGAAATCTACGATATTTCGACGATCAAAGCAACTTCACGAACTATTTATTATTCACCACACGCCATTGAAATAAATTACAACATTATTTTTAGTGATTTTACCCAAGGAATATGGCGATTGACCAAAAAAATGACAAATAAAAAATGAAAATTCACTTCTTACTTTTTATCTTATTTATTTATACGAGCACCGTAAAAGCTCAGCGATTTCGTGGTGAACTGCAAGGAGGAATTGTTGGCTCACAAGTATCGGGCGATCAACTTGGAGGATTTAATAAAGCAGGACTTTTAATTGGTTTAGGAGTGAAAACCAATCTGAATAAACAAACCGAAATTGGCTTTAAAATGCTCTATCTTCAAAAGGGTAGTCGAAAGCGCCTGAAAACGGACGAGCCTGATTCAAGCTTTTACCTGTTGCGATTAAACTATATAGAAGTTCCTCTAACGGTACGGTATAGAGTCAACAAGACCTTTTACCTGGAGTTAGGGCCTTCGGTGGGTTATTTAATGAATAGCTCTGAAGAAGACGAAAACGGGGTGTTAAATTTTAGAAGACCATTTTCCAAATACGACCTTAGTGTAACGGGTTGTTTGGGATATACTCTATCAAAAAAACTAGATTTTAATTTAGGCTACTTTCAATCTATCGTGCCTATACGGGAACATAGCAGCGGAGCTGTTTATCGATTAAACCAGGGACAGTATTCAAGTGTTCTAACGTTTACGTTACTTTACACCCTGAGAACGGAAAAAGAAAATACTAATTCAGAAGAAAAATAAAGTGAAGAAGAAAAAAATTATTATTGGTGTTACGGGAGCCAGCGGAGCCATTTATACAAAGGTGCTCCTCGACCGTCTCGTTCAATTGAAAGATCAAATTGCAGAGGTAGGCCTTGTTTTTAGTGACAATGCAAAAACGGTTTGGGAATATGAATTAGGAAACAAAGACTATGAAGCTATTCCTTTTAAAAGCTATACAAAAAATGATTTCATGGCGCCTTTTGCATCCGGTTCGGCACAATATGAAACCATGATTGTTTGTCCTTGCTCGATGGGCACTTTGGCAAGAATTGCTCACGGAATTTCTAATGATTTGATTACCAGAGCAGCGGATGTAATATTAAAGGAAAGGCGAAAATTACTGCTCGTTACTAGAGATACACCATTGAGTCTTATACACTTAGACAACATGCGAACCATTACTATAGCAGGAGGAATTATTGTACCTGCAAGTCCATCTTTCTACAGTAAACCGATTTCATTTGAACAATTAGCAGCTACAGTGATAGACAGAACGCTAGATTTAGCCGGTTTTGAAAACTTAACATACAGATGGAGCGAGGATTAAAAGTTATCCACCAAGTTATCTGCAAGATCTTACAACTTTTTTCGTTTTTTTTCATTCAAAGATGCTAAATTAGCCATCGATGTTCCAATACAGTTATAATTATGTTCGAATATTCTAAAGAGATTCTCACCAAAGTAAGTTTCGATCAACGTCTGTTTTCTAAAGAACTTAAGAAAGCAATTTCCTGGTTAAAAAAGGATGAAAGAAAATTGTTGATGGTATGGTGCCTTGCTACATTTGGTCAGCGCTACAGCGATGTGATCATGCAGGCTTTCCGCCATTATGTAAAGTAAATTGGATTGTATTTTTTATTTTTTCCAAGCCTGGTCGTAAAAGCGGGGATTCTTTAGCTATTTCTTTAAATACATCTTCCGTAATTTCCAACCAATCTTTTTGATTTAAATTCATCAATCCGTCAATTGGTTTTAAGTTTTCTTCTTGATGTGGTTTCGAAAATTTATTCCACGGACAAACGTCTTGACAAACATCGCAACCAAAAGCCCAACCTTCCATTTTTGATTCGTAGCTTTTCGGAATAGCTTCTTTTAATTCGATGGTGAAATAGGAAATGCATTTACTTCCATCAACCACCATCGGCGCAACAATAGCCTCGGTAGGACAGGCATCCATGCATCGTGTACAAGTACCACAATAATCACGGATGGGTGCGTCTTCGTCTAAGTCTAGATCAACAATCAACTCAGCAATAAAAAAGAAGGATCCATTTTTTGGATGGATCAAATTTCCATTCTTTCCAATCCATCCCAACCCACTTTTTTTCGCCCATGCTCGGTCTAATACAGGAGCAGAATCAACAAATGCACGACCATGCACATCGCCAATTTTCTCTTGAATTATCTGCATCAATTCCTTCAATTTTTCTTTTATCACAAAATGATAATCGCGACCATATGCATATTTAGAAATTTTGGGGAGCGTTGGATCTTGAATTTCTTGCGGATAATAATTCAACAATAAACTAATTACTGATTTAGCTCCATCCACTAACAAACGAGGATCTAATCTTTTGTCGAACCAATTTTCCATGTACGACATTTTACCATGTCGATTTTGCGAGAGCCATTGTTCCAAACGAGGTGCTTCTTCCTCTAAAAATCCAGCTTTAGAAATACCCACATGAGAAAAGCCCAATTTCAGGGCTTCACGCTTAATGATGTTTGTATTAGTTTCCTTCACGAGGAGCATAAACTTTTAATTACGTTAAGCTTCATCCGAAAAAACTACTCTTCGAAAAGAGTTCCAGAATTTTTACGATACGTTTTATTTAAATGCTTAAAGGCTTTTTCGGTAACCTCTCTTCCTCTTGGAGTACGCATTAAAAAACCTTCCATAATTAAAAACGGTTCATATACTTCTTCAATGGTACCTGCTTCTTCACCAACTGCTGTGCTCAACGTATTAATTCCTACAGGACCGCCTTTAAATTTATCAATGATTGTGGTTAAGATTCGATTATCCATCTCATCCAAACCAAACTCATCTACATTCAGAGCCGAAAGTGCATATTGAGCAATCTTCAAATCAATTTTTCCATCTCCTTTTATTTGAGCAAAATCACGCACGCGTCGAAGAAGAGAATTCGCAATACGTGGTGTACCTCTACTTCTTCTAGCAATTTCAAAAGCGGCTTCATCTACAATCTCCATCTTCAAAATTTCGGATGCGCGAAGAATAATTAATTGCAATCGTTTTGCATCATAATATTCGAGGCGGGATGTAATTCCAAATCTTGCACGCAGAGGGGAAGTCAATAATCCGGATCGGGTGGTTGCCCCCACCAGCGTAAATGGATTCAGTTTTATTTGCACCGAACGCGCATTCGGCCCGGATTCGATCATAATATCAATCCGGTAATCCTCCATGGCAGAATAGAGATATTCTTCCACCACCGGACTTAAGCGATGAATTTCATCTATAAAGAGAACATCATTCGGCTCCAGGTTGGTAAGCAGTCCGGCCAAATCACCCGGTTTATCCAACACTGGGCCGGAAGTGGTTTTAATGTTGCTCCCTAACTCATTGGAAATAATGTATGCTAGTGTAGTTTTACCTAAGCCTGGAGGTCCATGTAAAAGCACATGATCCAAGGCTTCCCCGCGCTGGGCGGCAGCACGAACAAAAATTCGAAGATTCTCAATCACTTTCTCCTGACCTGTAAAGTCCTGAAAATCGGCTGGGCGCAATACTTTTTCCAACTCCTTTTCAGCAGAGCTGAGATCCTCTTTTTCGTTCTTTAAATTTTCGTTGCGCACGCGCAAATGTAGTAAGGAATCCGGTAGATGCTTGTGGATATAGGTCCTTACTAAGCTAAGGAGCTCCACTAATTTTTCAACAGGACGTGTAAAAAAGAATAAAATGCTAGTATTTAGAAGATTTTACATCCTATTCCCTTGATCATCTGACTAAAACTTGCAAGGAAATGATAAAATTTGTAGATTGCAAGCAAATTTGAGGCAAGTGGAAATACTTCTTCAGCTAACGCATTATCAATACCCATCATTATGGAAAAAATTTACCACCGCTTAATCTTTAAAATTGCTACACTTTTATTTCTAGCTCCTCAATTTGTGAGTGCTCAATCGGATTTTCGGACTATTACATCTGGTGATTGGGAGCTTGCTAGCACATGGGAAGTATTTAATGGTGCCACCTGGGTCCCTGCGGTAGCCGCACCAACATCAGCGGATGGCGTTATTACCATACGCAATACGCATACTATTGCTGTAAACGGTTCCTTAACTATTGATCAAACTGTAATCGAAGGGGGCGGCTACGTTAATTTTTACTCTGGCAACTTAACTGTGGCCAATGGTTCAGGTATTGATTTGGTGATTAATGGTGCTTTAGTATGGTCGGCAGGCCTAGCAGGAACAATGGATGTACAGAGCGGAGCCGAAGTGGGCGGAAGCGCTGATTTCAGTTTCGAAGGAACGACCTTAACCAACAACGGATCTTTCACCGGTGGAACTTTAGGGTTTTCCGGCGGGGCCTCGGGTCAGAACCTTAACGGCACGGGAACTATCAATAGTTTATTAATGTTTAATTCCAACGGTGTTACTCTGGGCGGCGACCAAACGATTACCAGCTTATTGAACTTTAGCAATGGCCGAATTATTACAGGTCCAAATAAAATAATTATTGGATCAGCAGGGAACATTCAAAACAATGCTTACCCACCTATGTATGTGGAAGGAAATCTACAAATCAATTTTCCGGTCGGTGGATTTGGTTTAACCTATCACATTGGTGACGCCACCGGTTACAGACCCGTACAACTAAGTGTTACAGGAAATACAGGCGTCGGTGGCTTTATCGTTTCTACTGCCAATACAGATCACCCGAATATTGCTACATCCAACATTGATCCTTCAAAAAACGTAGAAAGAACCTGGACGATCACGAATAACGGAGCAAGCTTTTCTACCGCTTTTGCTACTTTCAACTGGGTTGCAGCCGAACTTGATGGTTTAGCAAACACCGGTAATTTTATTGCGGGAAAATACGATGGATCATCCTGGACCTATCCCGGAGTCACAAGTAATACATCAACATCTATTTCTATTTCAGGGCTTACCTCCTTCAGCAGTTTTGCAGTTGGTGAAGCCTTGCCGCCTCCCACACTTGATGTCACGGGAGCATTTGGGCCTTTTTGTTCGAACGATCTTTTTTCTATCCCGTTTACCGTAACCAGCGCGTATAATACCGGAAATATTTTTACGGCCTATTTAAGTGATGAATTTGGAAGCTTTGGTTTACAAAACGCTATTGGATCCGTTGCAGGTACAACTTCGGGGACAATTAATGCCACTCTTCCTCCTTTTATTTCTGGTACTGGCTATCGAATTCGAATCGTTAGTGACAACCCTTTATTTACCAGTAACGATAATGGATCAGATATCATCATCAATTCGCTCATTGATTATTATGCAGATGCTGATGAAGATGGATTTGGAGATCCTTTAGTGATTCAATCTTCTTGTATTGGTGCTCCTAGCGGATATCTATTGGATAATACGGATTGTGATGATTCAAATACTTCAGTAAATCCGGGAGCTACGGAAATTTGCTTGAATGGATTAGATGACAATTGCGATAATTTTATTGATAATACAGGACTCCAATTTCCTCCAATGATTACTTATAATGGGAGCTTAACACTTCCTACCTGTACAACAGGAAGTATATATTTAGGTGTAGCCGAGGTTGCCGATTTAAGGTATGGAACTAGCGTTATCAATTTTAGCAGTGAATATTCTCCTATTAGCTGGTCGGCGCAAGCTATTTTAGGCGCACCTAATGTACTTGTATACAGTGACGATCCTAATGCTTGGTCAGGGGCGGCTGCAAATAGCTCCCGAGAATTTATTGAGATTGCTTTTGACAATCCAGCTCCTATTAACTTTATTAATATCCATCAAACTTTTACTCCGGGGAGTATCGACACCGTATATATCAAAAATCCAAACACACAATTATTCGAAGTTGTTTATACGAACACAGCGGGACCACAAGAAGGAGTACTCACTGTATTAAATATTACTTTTCCTACAACTGCCTTTAATGTATCGGAAGTAAGATTAGCATTAAATACACCCGCTGCACCGGGATGGAATGAAATTGACGCAGTAGGTATCGGATTATCTGCTCCAATAACCTTTGACTCGTATTCATGGTCAACTGGATCTTCTTCGAGTACAATTTCTGTTAATACACCTTCTGATTATTCAGTTGCAGTTTCTTTAAATGGCTGCAATGCTACCAGCAATTCCGTTTCTGTTACCAATTCTGTTTTAATTGCTGGAAGTCAAGGAATAGTAAATGCTTGTGCTGGATCTTCCACCTTATTATATGCAAGTCCCAATTTTGCATCTTATTCTTGGAGTAACGGAGAAACCACACAAGTTGCAACCATTAACCCATCATCGAATATAATTTATTATGTCACGGCAACGGATGGGTATGGATGTACTTATCTAGACTCAGTTGAAGTTTTTATTAGCGTTCCATTTATATTTTATAACTTAATCATCACTGATATTAATTGTAGCGGTCAAACTGGAGGCTCTGTTGATGCTGGGTTTTATGAAGGTGGTGGTGGCGGTGGAGGAGCATTGGTTGGCAACGGAGGAAACACTGAAAGCATTTACGACATTTTCAATTTGTATGGTCCCAATTATAGTCAAGGAAATAACACTGGAATATTCAGTGGGCTATCCGCTGGTGTTTACACATTAATAAGGAATGAAAATGGTTGTATTTACGATACTACATTTTCTATTTTGCAAGATTCTTTGCCGTTAATTGATATTACATCTTCAAGTTTACTATGTCCTGATTTAGGTTCAACTAATTTATCCGTTGACTCCATACCGGGTGCCACTTACTTATGGTCTCCAGGAAACGAAACCACAAGTACAATTGCTATTACAACACCGGGAACCTATTATGTAGAAGTTTTATATGAATCATGTTCAGCAACTGATTCTATCGTGATTGTTCTTGAAACTTTACCTTGTATCACTCCAGGTTATGAACCACCTGCCAATGGAGCAGTTCCCAATTTAATTGGGTCTGAACTTTTCCAGTTAGCCAATGGAATTAATGTAGCCGACACCATTACAGAAAACAATACTGTTTTCTTATTAGACAGTACACAAGTATTCATTGAAATCATAACAGAATTTGGAAAACATGACAGTGCATTAGCATTATTGCAAACACCAAATTATGGAATGAATAGTTTCATTGACAATGGAGATACTACCTTTATTATCACTGGAAAAATTCCAATTTCTAATTTATCAAAATTAGATTCGCTGCCAACTTTAATCAATTATGTAAGACCATACTATCCGCCACTCGTAAGTAGTCAAGCTGTCGTTAACTCGATTAACACGGGATTGACCAAAACACAAGGAGATAGAGCGATGCGTTCGGACACGGCTAGTTTAGCTTGGGACGTATATGGTGATGGAATTAAAATTGGAGTAATTTCTGATAGTTACAATACACTTTTTGGAGATCCTGCAGGCACAGATTTATTGAACGGAGATCTTCCAGGAGTAGGAAATCCTAATTTTACTACACCAGTAGAAATAGTAGAAGAATATCCTTATGGAAGAAGAACAGATGAAGGTCGAGCGATGTTGCAAATCATACATGATATTGCACCTAAAGCAACCTTAGCATTTCATACTGGATTTGTGAGTGCAGGAAATTTTGCGGAGGGAATTGTTGCTTTAGATAGTATTGGATGTGATATTATTGTTGATGATGTAACTTATATTACTGAACCTTTCTTTGATGATGGTGTTGTTTCTAAAGCAGTAGATAAAGTGGTAGCTAATGGCACCACGTATATTTCTGCAGCAGGTAATTTTGGTACTGCATCATATGAAGGAGTATTCGCGCCCACTGCAGCACCTGCAGGATATGTAGGAACTGCACATAATTTTGGAGGTGGCGACATCTATCAAAATATCAATTTTAAAGCAGGTACTTATACTATCGTACTACAATGGCAAGATTCGATTTACTCATTAGGACAACTTCCGGGTGTAGTAAACGATTTAGATATTTATTTAATTGATAATGCCGGAAATCGCTTATTCGGATTTAACCGAAATAATATTTGGGGTGATCCATTAGAAATTCTTCCGTTTGTGGTGAGTGGAAATACGAATGCAAATATTATGATCACACGCAAATGGGGATCACAAAATGTTAAATTCAAATATGTGATTTTCCGTGGAGATGCAACGATCAATGAATATGCAAATGGAGGAAGTACTATCGTTGGACAGCCTAATGCAGAAGGCGCCATTGCAGTTGGTGCTGTATTGTATACAAACACACCTGCATTTGGTGTTAGTCAACCATCAGCAGCTTCATTCTCTTCAAGAGGGGGCACTGAAGTAAAAGGAGCCGTGAGACAAAAGCCGGATATTATGGCTCCAAATGGTGTCAACACTACCGTTTACTTAGGAGGACAGAATATTGATGGGGATTTATTCCCGAATTTCTTTGGGACATCGGCTGCGGCACCGCATATCGCAGCGGTAGCCGGATTGCTTCAAGAAGCAAATAAGAAATTCTCAGGTGTAGAACTTACTCCAGCACAAATGAAATCGACTTTACTGAATACTACTTTGAATATGTACGATCCAGGATATGATGTAATTTCTGGATATGGATTTGTACAACCTGACTCTGCATTAAAAACGTTAGGCCGCCCACAACCCATTGCACTCGATAGATACTTGCAAGACTCTTTATTTGCGCCGGGCATAGATACGGTAGAAGTACTCGTTGTAGGGAAGTTCATTAGTGACAACGCAAAAGTTATTTTTAGATATGACACATTACCTGCGACTGTCATTAATCAAGGGTTACTCAGTGTAATTATTCCACCATTCGTAGGAAATCCACCATTAAGAATTTACAATCCGCCTGCTTCTCTTACAGAATTGGATGGAGGTGCTTCTGGGGATAGTTTATATTTACTGGGAACACAAGCTATCAATGTCGTGATCACCGCATCAAATGCAACCAAGAAATATGGCGAGCAATTACCCGCATTTAGTGCTGCCGTTACTATTGATGGACAGGATCTTTCCAACACTTCACTTACCCTTGCAGATTTGGGTCTAGAAAACAATAATATTACATTTACTAGCTCAGCAACCAGTGGCAGTAATACTGGATTGTATTTTATCCGTCCTGCTTCTGATGTGACGAATTTATCATTACCAGGGTCACAAATCTTGGCTGCTACCTACAACTATCAGTTTGATGATGGTGTATTATCTGTACAAAAAATGCCATTGGTGATAAAACCCAACGATACAACCATCACCTATGGAGATGTAATTGAAAATTTAAACTTTACTTATACTTATCCGGATGGCATGATCACGCTTATGGAGAAAGTAGCTTTTGCCAATGAAATTAAAGCGGCTCACGAACTTGATTTAGCCAGCGAGGTTGCCTTAGTTGATGCAAGAGCGTTAGTAAATGGAAGAGCATTAGTAAATGCGGATATCGATCAATTAAGTTGCATGGCTAGTGCACGAGCTTTAGTGAATGCTAGAGCCCTTGTTAATGCAAGAGCCTTAGTAAATGGATCTTATGTTTTAGATACAAGTCATGTTGTAGATGTTGCGGTAGCTTCTGTTTTCAATTACCAAGATGATAACGACACAACCGTTTTAGTTAATGCACGAGCGTTAGTTAATGCAAGAGCCTTAGTAAATGCAAGAGCCTTGGTGAATGGAAGAGCATTGGTAAATGGAAGAGCGCTTGTTAATGCAAGAGCATTAGTAAACGGCAGAGCCTTAGTAAATGGCGAAACGGTTGCCGATGAAAATGACGAAGACATGTTTATCATTATTGATGAAGATGATATTTCAGCACCTATTGACGATTCACTCACTTTCAATTCAATCAATTTAATCACTGGAATGGAAGTAGGAGTGCATTCTATTGTTCCCGGTGCATTACTTAATGAAAACTTCGACATCAGTTACGAATTAGGCACACTTACGATTGTTCCAGCAGAATTAATTGTTAAAGCAGATGATCAATTTGCTTCATGCGATGGAATTGCAGATCCGTTTACTTATACGCTCAATGGATATCGCTACCACGATGCCGATAGTAATTTGGTGATTTCAGGTCCACAATATGTTTTATTAAATGACCTCAACAACCCGGTACCTACTACTGGAATCGCAACGGGCATTTATTCAATTGTACCTTCTAATTTATCTATGGTAATTCCATCTAACTATGTACTTAGTTATACTGATGGAGAATTAATCAGTGGATCCTCTCCGCTCGTTAGCATTACACCGGCTCCCGTTTCCATCTCAGGAGGTGTTGCGCAAGGTTGTATTCCGGGAGTTGCAGGATCGAGATCGTTTAGTATTCCTTCTATCCCAGAGGCCGACTCTTATTTGTGGACGGTTCCGAATGGATGTACCATTACATCTGGACAAGGAACTAACTCTATTGTTGTAAACTGGACCAATGTAGCTATACAAAATGGAATAAGCGGAAATGTTTGTGTGAAGGGAGTAGACTCTTGTGCAGAAAGCAATTTTGCATGTATACCACTCGAGTTTCAAGTGGCAGCCCCTGTAACACCACCTTCTATTTCTGGTCCAAGTAAAAATTGTTCTGGTGATGTTTCTACGTATAGCATTGCGAATGTAGCAAGAGCATCTAGCTATGTTTGGAGTACGCCTACAGGTGTACAAATTATAAGTGGACAAGGAACAAATATTATAACGGTTCAAATTTTATCCAATTATGCGGGTGGAACATTAACCGTGAAAGGATCCAATATTTGTGGACTTAGTCCTCTACGTTCGAAGACACTTACCTTAAATGTTCCTTCGGCACCGAGTGTCATATCAGGAGCAGCTTCTGGTTTATGCAATTTAAGTGATGTTGTTTACACCATCACTCCAATTATTGGAGCTACTTCTTATAACTGGAATGCTGGAGCCGGAACTATTGTTTCGGGAGCAGGAACCCATTCTATACATGTAAATTTTGGTAATTTTACGACAAGTACTATTTCCGTAAAAGCAGTAAACACTTGTGGAGAAAGCACCACTCGTATTTTGAATATTACAGGAAAACCTGCCATTGCGAGTCCTATTTCAGGTATCAGCAATTTAATTTGCACTAATAGTGTCGGTAATTATAGTGTTGCCACGGTAACAGGTGCATCCAACTACAACTGGACAACTTCCACAGGAGGAAGTGTAACTGGTGGACAAGGCACTAAAAACGTAACCGTACAATGGTTAAATGTTGCCTTTGTAAATCAAAGTGTATCTGTAACCACATCGAATAGCTGTGGAACAAGTCCAATTAGGACTTATGCTGGAATCACGATGTACAATTGTGCTAAGATAGATGATGCTACAAGTTTGCAATTATTGGTTTATCCAAATCCTGCTCAAGAAATTGTTAATGTACAATTCTTTGGGGAAGCCGAGGGAGAATACATCATACGTTTAATTGATAA
>CAIXTT010000047.1 GCA_903922455.1 uncultured Bacteroidota bacterium
AAAGTTTTATCGGACAACAATGCTCTGAATTATATAAATTTAAAAGACCTCTGATAATTAAACCAGAGGTCTCTTTTATGAATTCCTTTTTTACTTTCTTAACAAAAATGGCAATGAATATTTTTTCTCAGCACATATAACATTTATAAAAAACACGCCCGATGATTCCCTACTTAAATCCAATTGGATTTGTTGCCCAGATGGGATGATCGTTTCGATCACTTTTCCGAAGGCATCTGTAATTGTCATTTCGTCAACATGCTTTGCAAGTTTAACATTAAAAACACCATTGCTCGGATTGGGATAAAGTTGCAAACCGATTTCTTCGACTTCTGCCACACCAGCACACGGATCTACAAGAATCACACTCGTATCACGACCCACACATCCTACTGAATCGGTAACTGAATAAATTACATTTTTGTTTCCGACTCCTGCGGTGGTGGGATTAAAACTATTCCCCGTTACACCCAGACCAGAGTAAACGCCTCCACTAGGCGTGCCAGGAGTTAATGTGATGGGACTCGCGTTCACACATAGCAAGGTTTGTGTTTCCACATAACTCACTGCTGGAGCATTCATCGTTATTTGAACTGTGTCACTTGCGGTACAACCGTTGCTTGCTGTAACTATTACCCAATAAGTTCCGCCCGTGTTCAAGCTGATGGAACCAAACGTTGACCCAGTGTTCCATAAATATGTATAGCCTGCTCCGCTTTGGGTACTAATGGATGTTAAGCCTTGACACATGGTAACATCATTTCCTAAGTTTGCTGATGGTACGGTAAGTAAAGCAACGACAATTGCATCACTGTTGCTACAACCTAAACCATCGGTAACCGTCACCGTGTAGGTTCCATTGTTTGTCACGGTGATGGATTGTGTAGTAGCTGAATTGTTCCATAAATAAGTCAATCCTGGATTCTGTGCATTTAACGTTGCCGAGGTGCCGCATTGTCCTAAATCGGGGCCTAAATTAACAACAGGCAATGGGTTGATCACAACATTCACGGTATCTGTTCCTGAACATCCGTTGACATCGGTTACAATAACCTGATAGCTTCCACTCTGCGTTGCAGAAATTTGTGCGGTTGTAGCATTGTTATTCCACAAGTAAGTTGCATTCGGAAATTGGGGTGATATCGTTGTACTACCACAAGCAACAACATCGCTTCCTAAACTTACCGGAATAAGTGCAGGACAAACAGAAATGTTTTTACAATGAATATTCGTGCCGCCGCAAGTATCCGTAATTGTTAAACATACTTGATAAGTACCAAACGTAGAATAAGTATGTGAAGGATTGGCTGTATTATCTAACGGCGACCCGTCACCGAAGTTCCACGAATAGCTTGCTGCATTTTGTGATGCATCAGTAAAATCTACGGTAGGATACGTCGTGACATAACTATAACTTGCTAAAGCGGGTGCAGGGCAAATAATTAATGTGGTACAAGCGGTGTCACTCGAACAAGAACCCGTTACATAGGTGCAGACAGTATATGTGCCTGGAGAGGCATACGTATGTGTTGGGTTGTAGGCCGTGTCTAACGGTGATCCATCTCCGTAATCCCAAATGGAAGTTGCTAAAGCTGAAAATCCATTGCTGAATGAATAGATGGTTCCGCCTTGCCATATATAAGTAAGATTTGCTGTGTTGGAGGTATCATAGTACATAAATACACGGCTAATACTCCCTCCTAATTCTGTCCACAAATCTTGAGGCGAAGTAGTTGAAAGGTTAAATTGCATTCCAAGGCGAGCAATATCTACGGTGAAGCTTCCAATAGCAGTGGTGTAGGGAGAGTTGGCATATGAGTTGGCGTCTGCTCTGTTTCCCAGAATTCCGATAACATCTCCTATTTGCACCGGAATATTTACAGGAATAATACCCGAAGAGGTATTGTTTTGAGTTAGATATAATACGGTAAAATTGTTAGTAACCGTACTATAAAGAGGGGGCGCAGAGTCTAGTCTAACGATGGCTATGTTTTGAAGTCCTGTTGAAGCATCCGTAGGAACTTCTATTCCAGAAATCGAAAAACAAGAAGGTGCGGTAAACCAATACCCTCTTACATTGCCTGAAAAAACAGTGTTCTGCGCAGGCAATTGCATCTGTATTAAACTTTGTGCAAAAGTGGCGGCTGTACTTAGTAAAATAAAAAGGAATAACAGTAGATTTTTCTTCATGATGCGTTTGATTAGTGGGTTGAAAAACAAACTTAATAAAAAACAAGTAACATCCAAATATCCCAAGAAATTTGTTCCCTTTTGCCACTACAGGGCAAGCTACTCTCCGACTCTCCTTGTGAAAACGTAAAGCAACGACGAATTTTTATCGATGTCTTTTTTTCCTTTGATGGTAGTTTGCATTCCATACCACATTGCCGAAAAGAAGTTTTTCGATCCATTTTTATAACCTCCACTCAATAGCGAAATGTAGAAAGGATCAAAGAACAGGGGCTGAATACTATGACACTCAAAACCGGCCTTGTCCATCAATTGGAGCATGGGTTTTCTGCTAAAATGATACAAATGACGTGGAACATCGTATGCCGCCCAATGAGGGCCATAAATTTCGGCTTCATACGCCGTTCTATTGGGAACCGCTATCACCAACACTCCTTTAGAGCTTAAGCATCTTTTAAGTTGATCTACTGTGTCCTTTAGCTGATGTACGTGTTCTAATACATGCCACAACGTAATCGCACCAAATTGTCCAGATGGAAGTTCTTTTAGATGCTCGGAGCGATCTACATTCAATGAATGGTTTTCAATTGCCAATTTTCGAGCATCATCGTCGGGTTCTAGACCGGCACAAACCCATCCTTCTTCCTTTGCTGCTGCTAGAAATTCTCCTGTACCACATCCATAATCAAGAAGAGTTCGGGGATTAGGGTTTAGCGTGCTTATAAAATCAAGCTTTGTTCGAATGGCACGCTTCCGTGCTATTTGATAAAGACTATTCATGAAGCCCTTTCCGCTGTTCGTGTGGCTTATGTAATCACTTGATTTATAGTACTTACCAATTCCATTTGCTTCTGGGCGAGGATTGGTATAAACAAAGTCGCAGGAAGGACAGTTCACGAGTTGGAAAACCTCTTCCGACACGGTATAATCTTTTACTTCGAGGTAGGGCACCGACCCTGTATGTCCACATACCGGACAATGTTCAAGCAACTCTAGCATATTTTCGTATAGGCGTCAACGTTAGACGCTCCCTTAGAGCAAATGTAACGATTATGATGGTTATAATGAGCGATTTGGTTGACTTTTTAGGGCAAATTTAGCGGGTATT
>CAIXTT010000048.1 GCA_903922455.1 uncultured Bacteroidota bacterium
CCAACTAAAAGCATTCGATTATGTGGGCAACTCCACCACCTTGCTATTTGAAATTGTAAAACATCCAGTCCTCCCTTCCCCGCGGCGACTCATTCGAAAAGCAATTCCTTTCGATCAACCCTTTGAGCAAATAGGAGAGCGGGGTGCTAAAATAAATTTATCGGCCAACGCTTTGTATCAAGATTTGCCATTGACAAAAATGAAATACAAAAAATCGAAAGTTTATTGTTCGGGAATCTATTCCTTCCTCGACTCACTCAAAACGCCATTGCATTACCCAGCTAAAATTCAAATTCCATTCCAGCCGATTCCCGAAATTCCATTGGAAAAATATCTTTTTTTGAGAGTCAACTCGTTAACAAAATGGGTTGAAGAATACATTCCTGCCGATACGGTTATTGGAGATGTATTAAAAGGAAGAACCCGTAAAGCTGGATCCTATACCGTCGGATTGGATACCCTAGCGCCAACTATTGGACCAGTTTTTATGTTCACCGACAGTGTCGACTTTCAAACCTATTATGGGTGTGTGATCGAGGATAAACAATCGGGAATTAAGAGTTACCGTGTTACCCAAAACCAACTATGGAAATTGGCTTACTTTGATGGGAAGTCGGGGATGCTCCGATGGAAAAAATCGGTTGACGTTGGAAATGACATACAGTATACAATTTCTGTTGATGATTATTGTAAAAACAGTATTTGCATAGAAATGGAATGAAAATGATGAGATGCGTCATTAAATGATAGAATTTTAATCAGTAATCAACGGTATTTCATATGTCAATTTTTTATAATTTTATCATCAACTCAATACGATGATTACACATTGGATAGAACCTGTTGAATTTGCGAGCTTAATCACCCGACTTATTGTTGGATTTTTATTCTGTATTCAGGGGTACGATAAAATTTTTAATGTGGGAAAAACGGAAGTGAATGCGGCTATCCTTCCTTCCTTTCAAAAGATAGGATTGCCCGAAAATTTCACCAAAGTATTTTTGTTTCTCACCTCGTGGATAGAATTCATAGCGGGTGGATTATTGATTTTAGGACTTTTTAAATATGGATGTATCTACTTGTTGGGAATTGATTTGCTTTTTGTTGTGATCGGCATGAGTTTAATTCAACCAGTATTGGATCTAAAACATATTTTCCCTCGACTCATTTTACTGATCATTCTACTCTTACTTCCTGCCGAATCAGATATTTTTAGTTTGGATCATTTCATCTTTTAAAACGATGATTGTATTTTACATTTTAGCCTTAATTTCAGAAATTATTGGAACCGTTGGTGGCTTTGGTTCTTCTGTTTTCTTTGTTCCCTTGGCTACCTTTTTCTTTGAACCAAAAATAGTATTAGGTCTTACAGCTTTGCTACACATCTTTAGCAATCTTTCAAAACTCATTCTCTTCAGAAAACACATCGACTTCAAAATATTCAAGCTTTTTGGCATTCCAGGAATTGTTGGAGTAGCCATCGGTGCATTTGCATCTGTGTATTTAATATTCACTTATGGCGCATTGATATTAGGAATCTTTCTGCTCGCTTTTTCCTTGCTCTTCTTACTTCGACCAAAACTTGAAATTACACCAACTCCAAAAAACGCAATAGCAGGAGGGAGCATTGCCGGATTTTTAGCCGGACTCATTGGAACAGGCGGAGCAGTTCGAGGAGCGGCCATGGCAGCATACAACCTCGAAAAATCTGCATTTGTAGCCACTTCAGCAGCGATTGATATGGGTGTTGATGTAACGCGTGCAGTCATCTACATGGGCAACGATTATTTGCAAGCCAAAGAATTTTCTTACATTCCCATGCTTATTGGAGTTTCCTTTGTAGGTTCAGTGATCGGAAAAAAATTATTGCAAAGAATTAGTCAAGATATGTTTCGCAAAATTGTATTGATATTAATTGGACTCATTGGGATTGTTTCCATAATTCATTATCTTTATTCGAATTCACAATGAGAAAAACAGCTCCCATAAATATTAAGTCGAAAGTAATCGCCATTCGTTGGGTGTTGTTCTTTTCATTCATCATCATGCTCGTGAAATTTTCTGCATGGTATTTTTCAAAATCTGGCGCTATATTGAGTGATGCATTAGAATCACTCATAAACATTGCCACCAGTTTTTTTGCACTATACAGTTTGTTTTATGCATCAAAATTGAAAGATGCGGATCATCCTTACGGGCATGGAAAAATTGAATATTTAGCAGTTGGATTTGAAGGGGCGTTGATTTTTGGAACGGGAATGTATATCATCATCAATGCGGTTCAACATTTTTTTACTCCACATGAATTGCAAAATGTCGATTTGGGTATCATTCTAACCATTGTTTCCACGATAGGAATGTGGTGGATGAGTCAATTTTTAAGACGAAAAGGTGATGAAAACAACTCTGCGATATTAAAGGCGGATGGACAACATTTTAAGGCAGATGCGATCACGAGTGGCGGATTAATTATCGGTCTTGTCGCCTATAAATTTACTGGTTGGGATTGGATTGATCCCACTTTAGCCATACTTTTAGCTTTACATATTATGGGCAGTGGAATTAAATTATTGAGAGAATCCATCAATCATTTACTCGACAAAGCAGACATGATCACGATTGAAAATATCACCACCTCGCTTCAGCAGTATCGTGAGGATTCATGGATAGACATTCATAATTTAAGGCTTCAAAAGTTCGGACATTATCTCCATGTTGATTGTCATCTCACCTTGCCTTTTTATTATCCACTCGACAAGGTGCATGAACACACCAAAAAACTAGAATATGTATTAAATTTGGATGTGGAAAATCATGTGGAAGTATTTGTACATACCGATCCTTGCATGGAGATCCCTTGTAATATTTGTTCGGTCAAGGATTGTCCCTTTCGAAGAATGCCACATGTTTCGCAAGTAAAATGGACGAGTGAAAACTTAATGCTCAATAAGAAACACCAATTAACCGATAAAACAGTAACATCATGAAAACGATTCTATGTCCCACCGATTTCAGTAATGGATCAGAAAATGCAGTGCGTTATGCCATTGAATTAGCTCGCAAATACAAGAGCAAGATCCTTTTAATGCATGCCTATGAAACGCCCGTAATTTATACCGATGTTTCCGTATCTGCCGTGCAAATTGATTTTAATGTGTTGAAGGATGATGCACTGAAGCAATTGAAGAAGTTTCACGCCAAAGTGTTAGAGAAAGGCAAAGATGTGCCTTTCGAACTCATCCTTCAGCAAGGACTTCCATCGGCACGCACCAC
>CAIXTT010000049.1 GCA_903922455.1 uncultured Bacteroidota bacterium
AATTATTCAAATGTATTATTAGCAAGAGGAATTTTATTAGGCTTGGTCACCTATTGGGTGCACGGTGTGCTTAATTATTTTTTAGATACCGAAAAAGCATCCGTACCTTTTTGGGGATTTATTGCCGTATTGGTTGCGTTACAAATTTTCGATACGGATCAGAAAGAATCAAAGAGAATGCAAGATTCTGCAACTTAATAAAGTTACATCATCAATAGCTTCGGTATCTTTTCTAAATGCATTAAAGGTATCCAATACTCGTAAATGTAAATCTTCCATCGTAAAAACATCTTCATTCTTATGAATCATTTCCATTAAAATTTGTAGACTGAAAGTATCGCCCAATTCATTCTCTTGTTCAACAATTCCATCGGTATAGCAGAATAAAATATCATTCGGTCTCATTTCCGCTACACCTTCTTGAATAGAGGGAAGATCTTCAAACATTCCTAATCCCGTACTTCCCTTTTCCAACAATTGAAATTTACCGTTTGAAAAAATAAACGGAGGATTTTGACCAGCATTAATGTATCGCAACTGATGGGTTTTCGTATTGATTATACCAATGAAAGCCGTAATAAACTTTTCGCCTTTTGCGCTTTTATTCACGCTTGCATTTAAGTCTACTACGAGTTCTTTTAACGTGGAAAAATGATGTGCCTTTGCATTTAAATTGGCTTGAAAATTTGACATCAGAATGGCTGCTGAAATTCCTTTTCCGGAAACATCCGCTAAGCAAATCATCAATTCATCGTCATTAAGCTGAATATAGTCATAGTAGTCACCTCCTACTTGTTGATGTGGAAGATAAGTAGCAGCGAGATCTACGCGTTTGTCGGCGGGTAAATGCGCCGGGAAAAGCATGGTTTGCATACGAGCTGCTAATTCCATTTCGCGTTGCATTTGTGCTTGCAAGATGGTATCCTTAGTCAATCGTTTATTCTCGATGGCGACCACAATAATATTAGTGATGGTATGTATAAAAGGAAGTACTTCTTTCATATTACTGATTCCATCGTGTTGCAAATCGCCAATAAAAGCATACGCTAAAGCCTTTTCATTATGATAAACTGGAATAATACTTTCGAAGCCTTGTACCCAATCGGGCAATTGCACATTATTAAATTGAAGTTGGTTCAACTCTGAGAAACGAGTCTCTAAGATTTCTTGATTATTCATCAAAAAATTTTCATGCGCACCATACGCCAACATTTTTTTCCATTGCGACTCATGAATAAACAAAGCTAAATTCTGTACTTTTAGCTGCTCACGCATCACAATCTCATAAATTTCAAAAAGCTGCGTTGCGGGCATATTATAGTTGATCGCCTTGGTAATTTGAAGCAGCCAATGCAATTGCTGCTTCTTCACAAGCAACTCCGAATCATTGCTCTTTTCTCGATTCCCCTGTTGATCCATCTACCTTCTTCTATTTTATCTTTTCGAATAACTCGGGCAATCTATTTATCAAAGCTAATTCTTTCATTTTCTCTCGCGCTTCTTTCACTGGAGTTCCAAAATATATTTGACCACCTTTAATTGACTTCGTAATTCCCGATTGTCCGAGAACGATGGCTCCTTTTCCGATTGTTAAATCTTTCTGACATCCTACTTGTCCCCATAAGATCACTTCATCTTCAATATTCACACATCCTGCTACACCTACATGTGAGGCAAACAAACAATTTTTTCCAATCACAGTATCGTGTCCTATTTGGATGTGATTGTCGAGCTTCGTTCCTTTTCCGATGATGGTATCAGATGACACACCACGATCGATAGTACAGCACGCACCAATTTCAACATCATCATGCAACACCACGCGTCCGCAAGAATGCATCTTATCGTAAAAATCAGTTCGACGCTTAAAGTAAAACGCATCTGCACCTAACACAGAATTAGCATGCACAATGACATTATTACCCAACACACAATGGCTATAAATAACAACGCCACTATGAATAATGCAATTTTCACCAATAACCACATTGGGTCCGATAGAAACATGAGGTTGAATGATGGTTCCTTTACCAATTTTTGCAGATGGATCTATTGCACTTGATGAAGGCACAAAAGGCATAAACTTTCGAGTAAGATAAACATAATCGCGAAAGGGATCATCAGAAAAAATTAATCCTTTTCCAGCAGGGGCTTCCACTTCCTTGTTGATTAACACAAACGTGGCTGCTGACTGCAAAGCTTTATCATAATATTTTGGATGATCTACGAACGTAAGGTCACCGGTTTCTACTCTATGTATTTCATTAATTCCGGTAACCATTGCACTTGGCTCACCGATGACACGACCATTTACCATTTCGGCGATGGAGGCAAGTGTAAAGGAGGGATGTAACTTCATATTGTTATCTGACAAAAGTAATTATTCTAATCGC
>CAIXTT010000050.1 GCA_903922455.1 uncultured Bacteroidota bacterium
AAAACTGCCTTAAGGGGTACGAAGCGGTGATTGCCCTCAATTTTGAAGCGGCCGACAACTACCTCTTAAAAGAAAAAAGAGATCATCCCGAAAATTTATTAAGCATCTACATTGAAAGTCAAATGGATTTATTAAAATCGTTTGTGGATGAAGATGAAATTGCACTGGATGGAATTAAGTTACGCAACGAACAAAGAATTGAAATTTTAAAAAAGCACAAAGGAAAATCGCCTTACCAACGGTTATGCATAGCCGAAATGTATATTCAGCTAGCAATAGCAAGAGCCCGAAAAGAAGAATTTTTTGGTGCTGCCTACGATATTCGCAAAGCATTTAAATTATTGGAAGATAATCAAAAAGCTTATCCTAATTTTTCTCCCAACTTAAGAGGATTAGGTATGATCCATGCCGCTATTGGTACGATTCCAAAAAACTATCAGTGGGTGGTAAATCTCATTGGATTAAATGGAACGGTACAACAAGGATTAAGCGAATTAAAAAAACTTTTAGCCTCAACCTATAAACAAGAAGAATACGCCTACATGCGCGATGAAACCATCATGGTACTTACTTTCCTCGAGCTAAATTTGGGGAAAGACAAAGACAACGAACTCATTCGAAAAAGATTTTATCCGGTAAAAGACATCGAACACAAACCCTTGCTCCTCTTTTCAAAAAGCATCTTTCATTTTGCAGCAGCAGAGAATGATAGTGTCATCGAATTATTATCGGAAAGCAGAAAAGTGGTTAAGAATCAACCTTTACATTACTTATATTTCATGGAAGCGAATGCACGATTAAACAATATGGACTTTACTGCTGAATCACTTTTCAATACTTATTTAAAGTCGTACAAAGGCAGTACATATGTGATGTCGGCCCGACAAAAAATTGCGTGGATACATTTGTTACAAGGAGATGAAGTTGGATATAAAAAGCACATCGCTCGCTGCAAACCTAATCGCAAGACCGAAGAACTAACCGACGAAGACAAAGTCGCTATTAAGGAAGCGGATAGCAAAGAATCTCCACATCCATTACTCCTAAAAGCGCGACTACTTTTTGATGGAGGTTATTATTCAAGAGCATTGATCGAGCTTGCAGGGAAATCGTTAAACCAATTTCAAGGCATCAAACCACAACTCGAATTCACGTATCGACTAGCGCGTATTTTTGATAAGATGAAAAGAAATGATAAAGCAAAACAGCTTTATGAAACGACCTATAAAAACGGACTCAATCAAAAGTTTTATTTCTCAGCCAGTGCTGCCTTACACCTAGCACAACTCTACGAAAACGAGGGCAACAAAGAAAAAGCAGAAGATTTCTACAAAAAAACACTTACCCTTCGTGATCACGATTATCAAAACAGCATCGACCAAAAAGCGAAGGCGGGACTTGGTAGGCTCGAAGGGAAATAGTTGTTAGTTGTTAGTTGTTAGTTGTTAGATTAAAAAAACCGTTGCGATCGTTGCTCAGCGCTGCTAACACTGCGCTTGCCCACTATAGCATAGCGAAAGTGGGTTTAAATGTAAATATTAATATAACGAATTATGGAATTTATCAGTCCGGAAATACTTAATTACTGCGAAACGCATACCAATCCCGAGTCGGAATTATTGCAACATCTCAATCGCGATACTTATGCAAAAATTTTAAATCCACGTATGTTGAGCGGACATTTACAAGGACGTTTTTTGGCCATGATGAGTCAGATGCTTCGACCAAAAAACATCTTAGAAATTGGAACTTACACGGGATACTCTGCTCTTTGTTTATGCGAAGGATTAGATACAGATGGAAAACTCATCACCATCGATATCAACGACGAACTCGAATCCTTTTCCTCTCATTTTTTCAATAAAAGCAAGTACGAAAAAAACATAGAAGCGCATATTGGCGATGCCTTACAAATTATTCCTACGCTTGATCTCGAATTCGATTTAGTATTCATCGATGCCGACAAACCATCGTACAGCAAATACTTTGACTTAGTCATTGAGAAAATGAAAAGCGGTGGAATCATCATTGCTGACAATGTTCTGTGGAGTGGACATATTTTAAAACCTGAAGCAGAACAAGATTACGATACTAAATGCTTACACCAGTTTAATGAAAAAGTAAAAAACGATCCACGTGTTACCGTTACGATGCTACCGGTGAGGGATGGGTTAAGCCTTATTCGGAAAAACAGCTTCTAGCTTCTAGCTGCTAGATTTTTACAGATGCAATTCAATATAAACTTCGAAAAGCAATTTTTAGACCCCGCGTTTGCCCACCAAAACGCAGTGAAGGTGTGGACCGCTGCGAGACCGGTTTTTTATGATTGTTTAACTTTACATGATGTTAAACAATTAGAACACGGATGACACGGATAAATCGGATTTTCACGGATTTTTCGCTGCGGCCGTTGCTTAATCGTTGCGTCCGTTGCGTTTACATGTGTTAAAAGACCTCCTCGATTGCATGAGTCATGATACCATCAGCACCCTAGAAAAAAAGAATCAACTCAAGGAAGAACTGAGTACCCATTATAATAATCCGGCTTATCTTAAGTGCAAAAACATGGGCTAAATTGTGAAATTGAGTCTAAAAGAAATGCTCAGACACAACAAAGTACATACTACGACCGGCCTTAATAAATGAAATTAATACGAACTATAACTTGATTAGTTATCTTTGATGGAATGATTATTACTCATTAGTAAATTAACAAAAAACAAATCAACCATCAAAAGAAAAAAAACAAGTGATATTAAACCATCTTTCAAAAAGCACATCTCAACACAACATATTATAAAAAAACAATACTATCTATGAAAAAATTAATTTGCATCCTCATTGCCTTTGCTACACTATCGGTAACCCTTAAAGCACAGGCACAGCAACAAAGAAAAACACCTCCCACACCGGAGCAGCGTGCAGAACGAAGAGCAAGCCATCTTAAGAGTGAATTGGTTTTAACAGAAGAGCAATACGCTCAAGTTAAAGAAGCGGCCCTTAAAATTGAAAAGGAAAGAAGTACAAAAGATACGAAGAAAAAAGCAGGTGAAAATTTTGAAGCCGCACTCAAAGGGATTTTAAATCCAGAGCAAATGGAAAAATTCGTATCGATGAAAGAAGAGAGAAAAGAGAAAGTGAAAGCGAATATGGAAGAGAAAAGAAATGAAGAGAAGACGAAAAGCGAAAGAGCGGTGGAGGATAAGAAGGATTAATTCAGAATGCAGAATTAAGAATGCAGAATTAAGAATATTGAAGTAAATAAAAATCCCGATCTACAATGATGTATGATCGGGATTTTTATATTTTAATTAGATCATAAAAAATCATGATCATCATAATTAATCTGTGTTCAATCAAAGTTCTATCAATCCTCTTTCTTCCACTGTCCACATCTTTTTTCCCATTGTAAGCGGCAACGTTCTTTTTCTTCTGGTGTCATGGATTCTAGTTTACTTCTCATATTCTCTGACCAGGCGCCTTTCCATTTGTTTTTTAGATGTCCTCCCCCACTAAATAGAATTTTAGATAAAAGTAAAAGTCCTAAAGCTTGCCAAATAGTAATGAAAGGCAAATTAAAAAGCTCTGGCATCAGATGATTCCACAGAAATTGAACTAAGAATCCAACTATGGCAATTAGAAGAGCAATGCCCAGAATTACTTTAAGTGCACCTTTTATATTCATAATTCTTATCTTTTATTTTGTTGAATGGAATCATCAAATAATTCTTTATACAGCGAAGTAAGTCTTTTTCTTAAAAACTTCACCGCATAATGCTTCCTCGATAATAATGTATTGATGGGGACATCGATATCATCCGAAATTTCTTTAAAGCTTTCCTGCTCTAATTCATGTCGAACAAAAACTTCTCTTTGCTCAGGAGGGAGCTCAGCCAATGCTTTTAATAAAGCCTCACGAATAAGTTCATTATCGGTCGATAAAAATCCGGGATCTTCACCGGCACCCAGTAATTCTTCGATAAAAGACGAATTTTCGCCTTCCTCATTAAAACCTGTGTATAAATCATCATACAAAACGGGCTTATGCTTTCGGTATCGGTCGGTAATTTTATTGCGTGCTACCCGAAAAAGCCAAGCAGCCATTTGCTCTACAGGTTGTAAAACGCGATACGAATTAGTTAGTTCAAAGAATACATCTTGTAATATATCTTCGGCATCGGCACTTTCTTTAACCCGCGAACGGATGAAATCAAACAAGCGCTTACGATACTGCTGCACCGCATGCTGGATGGTTTCGTCCTGTTGTGTCATAGGGATTGAGTAGGATGGAGAAGTTGACATTGCAAGGGTAATGACGATTTGTCATTAATCCTATTGCATAAAAATTTTAATTATTTACTGAAACGTAAAATTAGGCCGATGGAGGGTAATATTGCTTAAATTTGCTCGATTTCCAGTAAAACCCGAATCCTCATAATATTATGGCTCAGGAAGAACTTAAAATGCCCAAAATGGGCGAAAGTGTACACGAAGCAACAATTATACGTTGGCTTAAGAATGAAGGTGAAATGGTGGAAGCCGATGAAACCTTGTTAGAAATTGCTACCGATAAGGTTGATTCTGAGCTGCCTTCAACAGCGGCAGGAATTCTTGTGAAGAAATTGTTTAATGATGGAGATGTGGTTCAAGTGGGAACAGTGATCGCCATTATTTCTACCGAGGGATCGGCTCCCAGCCCCAGTTCGAATGGATCTGCAAAAGCGGAAATTTCGGCACCAGCGGCTGATTCTGCTCCAACTCCTAGTAAGGCTGCTGCTCCTGTAATGGCAGCTGCATCTGCTCCCGTGGCTACAACGATACAAAGTAATGGCGCTCGATTTTATTCTCCGTTAGTTCGAACAATTGCAAGCACCGAAGGAATTTCTCAAGGTGAATTAGATACGATTACTGGCACAGGTGCGGAAGGAAGAGTAACGAAGAAAGATATTTTAGGCTTTGTAGATTTAAAGAAAAAAGG
>CAIXTT010000051.1 GCA_903922455.1 uncultured Bacteroidota bacterium
ACTCTTTAACTTTTCATCCATTACACCTTCAAACCGAATACTTGTCCCTTCCGATTTTCCAATCCAATTGCGTTGTGCTTCTTTGACAGAATCAGGCCAATCCAAATCATCTAAATCAGTAAGCAAACGATCGGCGTAAGCGGTGATACGCAAACTCCACTGCTTCATAATTTTTTTCTCCACAGGAAATCCTCCACGCTCGGAGACACCGTCTTTTACTTCGTCATTCGCGAGAACTGTACCTAAAGTAGGACACCAATTCACCATGGCATTACTCAAATAAGCTAAACGGAAATTTAATAAAATATCCGACTTTTCCAATTCCGATTTACTATTCCATTCATCGGAAGAAAAAGGCGCAACTGTCTTTTCGATATCGCCGGTTAAATATTGTGGTTCGGAACAATTAAACCCCTGAGTACTAAAAACAGCAATTAACTCATCAATCGATTCTGCTTTTTTAGTAACACAATTAAACCATGAATTGAACAGTTTGATAAAAATCCATTGCGTCCATTTATAATATTCAGGTTCGCACGTTCGAATTTCTCTTGACCAATCAAAACAAAATCCAATGCGATCGAGTTGTTCACGATAACGCGCAATATTTTGTTCGGTAGTAATTTTTGGATGTTGACCTGTTTGAATAGCGTATTGTTCGGCGGGCAAACCGAATGCATCGTACCCCATCGGATGCAACACATTAAAACCTCTTAACTTTTTATAACGAGAAACAATATCAGAAGCAATATATCCTAAAGGATGTCCTACATGCAGACCTGCACCACTGGGATAAGGGAACATATCCAACACATAATACTTCTTCTTGTCGTTAACAATGTCGCATTTATACGATTTATTCTCACGCCAATAACGCTGCCACTTGTCTTCTATTTCTCTGAAATTATACTCCATCATACTATTCTAATCAAGGGCTACGAAGTTAGTAAAAACCTAGGGTGGATAATTCTTAATATCCCTCTAAAAAAGCAAAGTATAATTTAATAGTTTTGTTGACCTGCTATGACTGAAGAAAAAAAACTCATCCGAAAGACACAACGATCCTCTCGCTTATCCATAATGATAAGTATGTCATTGGTGCTCTTTCTTTTAGGAAGTTTGGGTGTTTTATTATTGCAAGCCAACCGAGTGAGTAATTATGTAAAAGAAAACATCGGTATTTCTTTGATTATCAATCCAGATGCAGATAGTACTCAAATCAACGATATTCTAAGTCGCCTTAGCACAACTCAATACATCAAAAGTTTCCAGTTAATTTCAAAAGAAGAGGCTGCGGAATCATTAAAAAAAGATTTAGGGGAAGATTTCATTACCTTTTTAGGGCACAATCCACTTTATCCTAGTATTGATATACGTTTAAAGGCTGAATTTGCAGATGAAAAAACGGTTTCAAGTTTTATTTCATCCATTCAAAAACACCCTAGCATTAACGAAGTTCAGTACCAACCTTCTTTGGTAGAAAGTATCAACAGAAACCTTAAAACCATTACTTGGATCCTTATTATTTTTAGTTCTCTCCTGATACTTGTTTCTATTACATTGATCAATAATACAATTCGCATATCATTATATGCCAGGCGTTTACTAATAAAAAGCATGCTATTAGTAGGTGCCACGAAAGGATTTATTTTAAAGCCATTCCTACTAAAAAGTATATTTAATGGATTCATGGGAGGCTTAATAGCCATCTTCTTGCTTGTTGGGCTTCTTTATGGCATTTCAATAAAACTACCTGAAATAAGTCTTATTCAAGACGTTCAAATTCTTGGATATGTTGCCGTTGGTATGATTGTCACAGGAATTATTCTTTCCTTTGCATCCACTTGGTTCGCAGTGAATAAATATCTTCGCTATCGCACAGACAATATCTATTAAAATAATTATGTCAAAGAATCCTACAATAAAAAAGCCGAATGTTTCAAAACCAGGAGCAACGGATGAAAGAATAGACGCAGCAGCATTTGCTTTCGGAAGAGAGAATTATGTTTTATTATTTATTTCCATCGGATTACTACTTATTGGTTATTTTTTAATGGCTGGTGGGAAATCAAATGATCCTAATGTTTTTAACGAAGAAGTATTCAGCTTCAGAAGAATTACTCTTGCTCCTATTGTAGTGATGGCTGGGTATGCTTTAGGAATTTATGCCATCGTAAAAAAGGCTGATTAATTTCGATGACCTTAGTTGAAGCCATTATTCTTGCGATCATAGAGGGCATCACGGAATTTCTTCCTGTTTCCTCAACGGGTCATATGATCATTGCATCTTCCTTAATGGGAATTGCAGATGATCCTTTTACCAAGACCTTTACCGTTGCGATTCAATTTGGTGCTATACTAAGTGTGATAGTTCTGTATTACAAGCGATTTTTGCAAAGTATTTCATTTTATAAAAAATTATGGATCGCATTTATGCCTGCTGCTATACTTGGATTTTTAATGGATGATCTAATCGATATGATGTTATCAAATGTATTGGTAGTTGCGTTTACGTTATTAGCAGGAGGTGTTGTTCTACTAGTCATTGACTCGTGGGTAAAAGGAGGAGATGGTGAAGACGCAAAAAATGTTACTTACTCCCGTGCCTTTAAAATTGGGATGTTTCAATGCATCGCAATGATCCCAGGTATTTCACGATCTGCAGCCACTATTATTGGCGGGATGGTTGCCAAGCTTGATAGGAAAACAGCAGCGGAATTCTCATTCTTTTTAGCGGTTCCCACCATGTTCGCCGCTACCATTTACAAAGTATTCAAATTTGCAAAAACGGGAGGGGGTGTAAGTCCTGAGCAAGTGAATCTACTCTTAATTGGAAATGTTGTTGGGTTCATCGTGGCAGCCATTGCTATTAAATCCTTCATTGCCTTTTTAACTAAATATGGATTTCTTTACTTTGGCTACTATCGAATTTTTGTGGGTGTTTTGATTATTATACTTTCCATTCTGGGAGTAGATTTACAATTGATTTAAACATGAATTTAGAAAGTCCGGAAGGAGAAGTGCTTTTAATAAATAAGCCTTTAACATGGACATCTTTTGATGTGGTGAATAAAGTTCGTTGGTTATCGAAAGCAAAAAAGGTCGGACATGCGGGAACGTTAGATCCTCTCGCCACCGGATTACTTATCCTTTGCTCAGGAAAAAAAACGAAAACTATTGAACAAATTCAGAGTGATGAAAAAGAATACACTGGTACTTTTTATTTAGGAGCAACCACCCCTTCTTTTGATTTAGAAACTGAAATAAATCAGCAATTTGATATTAGCCATCTAAAGGAGGAGGCTATCCGAAATTCCTTTAAAAAATTTACTGGAGACATTCAACAAATTCCCCCGATGCACTCTGCCATCAAGCAAGGAGGAAAAAGAGCTTATGTCTCAGCCCGAAAAGGAGAATCACTTGATCTTCCTCCAAGAAGTTTATCCATTCCTGAATTTGAACTTACCCGATGCGAATTTCCCCTAATTCATTTCCGAGTGGTATGCAGCAAGGGAACATATATTCGTGCTTTGGCTCGTGATATAGGACAAGACTTGGGAGCGGGAGCCTATCTTCATGCTCTTTGCAGGACTCGAATTGGCAACTATTTACTTAAAGATGCCTATTCGATAGAAGATGTGATTACTCATTATCAATTAAAAAAAGAAAAATTGAGAGAATTAGACAAGGAAAAATCTAACAACCAACAAGATACGACAAATTAAAGTTTTTACTCATTGTATTTCAATTTATTACACCTCCGTTAGTACCTAATACCTCAATAATAGACGTATCTTTGCATCCCGATTTAACGGAACCTTACTAAAATCTTACTAAACCGATCTTTCTTTTTCATGGAGGATCACCAAAAACTCAGCCCGTAAGCTATGAAGTTAACAAAATTCAAATTCGGTTTCAACGAGAAACTGCTTGCTACACATCCTGCTGCTAATAGAGATGAATCACGTTTGATGGTAGTACACCGTAAGACGGGAAAAATTTTACACAAGACTTTTAAAGATATCCTTGACTACTTCGAAGACGGAGATGTAATGGTATTAAATAATACTAAAGTTTTCCCTGCTCGACTTTATGGTAACAAGGAAAAAACAGGAGCGAAGATTGAGGTTTTCTTGCTTCGTGAACTTAATGCAGAAAGCAAACTTTGGGATGTATTAGTGGATCCTGCTCGTAAAATCAGAATTGGAAACAAACTTTATTTTGGTGAAGATGATATGTTAGTTGCTGAGGTAATTGACAACACTACATCAAGAGGTAGAACTTTACGTTTCTTGTTTGATGGTACCTCTGCAGAATTCAGAGATGTTATTGAACAACTAGGACATACTCCTCTTCCAAAATACATCAAAAGAAAAGCAGAGCCTGCCGATAAAGAACGCTACCAAACGGTATTTGCAAAAATTGAAGGTGCGGTTGCTGCTCCTACAGCTGGATTACATTTTAGTCGTGAATTATTAAAACGTCTAGAGTTAAAAGGTGTGGATTTAGCTGAAGTTACTTTACACGTTGGTCTAGGAACTTTTCGTCCGGTAGAAGTAGAAGACTTGACGAAGCATAAAATGGATTCAGAACAATTTGCTGTAGACAATAAGGCCGTTGAAATTGTAAACAGAGCATTAGCTAAAAAGAAAAATATTTGCGCAGTAGGCACTACCGCTATGCGTGCTTTAGAATCATCTGTGAGTACGATGGGTGAATTGAAAGCGAATGAAGGATGGACTAATAAATTTATTTTTCCTCCATACGATTTCAGCATTGCGAATATGATGATTACGAATTTCCATATGCCTGAGTCTACTTTATTGATGATGACAACAGCTTTTGGAGGTTATGATTTAGTGATGGAAGCCTACAAAGTAGCGCAGAAGGAAAAGTATCGTTTCTTCAGCTATGGAGATGCTTTATTGATCCTCGACTAATGAATCGCTATGTCATCTTGGTGGCAGGTGGAAAAGGCACTCGAATGTTGGGTAGCCTTCCCAAACAATTTTTACTGCTCCATGGCGAAGCTATCTTAGTTCATTCATTACGTCGATTTGCTCTTCCGGGAGTTCATTTAATTGTTGTGATGAATCCTGACTTTATTGATTATTGGGAAGATCAGTGTAAAGTTTTGTTAGATATTCCAAAGCACCAACTGGTAGCAGGAGGTCAAAGTAGGGCGCAATCGGTTGCCAATGGATTGAAATTGGTGCCCGAAAATTGTTTAGTTGCGATTCATGATGCAGTAAGGCCATTATGTTCTATCAGTCTCATTAACAGGCTTTTTGAGGCATGCGAGAAAGAGGGGTCAGCTGTTCCCGTGATTCAGTGCAAGGATTCTTTAAGAATTGTATCGAAAGAGGGCAGTAAAGCCGTTTCGAGAGAAGATTATCGATCGGTTCAAACCCCTCAGGTTTTCAAAAGCGATGAAATCAAGAAAGCTTTCGTTACAATAGATGTAGAATCTTTTACAGACGAGGCTTCCATCTATGAAGCAGCAGGACATAAAGTGCATCTGGTAGAGGGAGAAGAAAGCAATATCAAAATCACTGTTCCATCCGATATTCAGATTGCATCGGCACTTTTAGCAGCGAAATAACTCATATTAATCTTATTTCATTTCAATAAATCATATCACCTCTTTGCTTTTATAATTTTATAAGATTAGCAAGTTAAAGGTATAAATTCTTCTTTTTTTTACGCAACTCAATGATTAAACAATACGTACAATAAAACTAACAAGTTATTGTTTAATTCTACTAACAAGTTATTGTTTAATTCTAATTGAATAGAAGCAAAATTCCACTTCTGAAAAACCTATCATTGTAAAGATGCACTCAAAAAGGAACCATTCACTATCAGTTCGCCAAGGATTTTTCCTGATGACAATGTTGGTGATTTTTTCTTTTTTTCAAGGGTCTGCGGCTATCGGTGGGACGGACACGCTTCCTCCTATCAAAGTTTCCAATTTTAATTTTGATAAGGTAGATGGATTGATCTCTAATGAACGAGAAATTAGAGCGGGGTTACTGTATGACGTGGATCGTAATAAAATCCTTTGGGAAAAAGAAATGGACTCCCCAGCTCCCATTGCTTCTTTAACCAAAATGATGGTTTGCTTGCTAGCAATTGAAGATTTGAATTCAGGATATGTCTGCCTCGATGATCGAATTACGGTTACAAGAACTTACAAAAAGAGATTACGTCGTAGACGCTATTCAACCTATACCGTTGAAGAAAAATATTATTTTGAAGATTTATTGAAGATGGCACTTGTGGCTTCACACAATGAGAGCACAGTATGGATTGCTAAACATTGCTCTGGAGATGTGAGCATATTCGTAAATCGAATGAATGCAAAAGCCATAGAATTGGGCATGACTCAAACGCAATACTACAACACGTCAGGTTTACCGAGCGGGAGACCCACTCCTGATAATAGTAGCACTGCAAGAGATCAACTTATCTTAGGAATTGAAATGATTAAATATCCTAAACTCGTTGAGATTTCATCGATCCCATTCATTAATGTCAACAACGGAAAAGGAAATATTAGTTTTCGTAATCATAACGGACTTGTCATCAACTATGGCCAAGAAGTAGATGGGATTAAAACTGGATATACTAGAGCTGCAGGATTTTGTTTAGTTGCTTCAGCTAAACGCGGCGAACATCGATTGATTAGTGTAATCTTTGGATGCAGAGGTCCTTGGATTCGAAATGGCATTGTAGCTAACATGATGAACACCTATTACGACGCCATTAAATTAGGCCGCTTAGGAGAAACTAATCCTGAATTATTTGATTCAAAATTATTTTTAGATAGTGTTGATCGTGGACTTGCCTTTATTAGACCACACATTGAATTAAAAGCCCCCGACAATGCGAGTGATGAAAGCTATGCTTACACCTATAAAACGGTAACCCAAAAAGTAAAAAAGGGGCATAAAGTAAGAAGCGGTGATAACTTAGGAAAAATTGCTAATCGCTATAATGTAACGGTAAACGAATTGTCGAAATGGAACAAACTTAGAAGTTCAACTATTCGTCCTGGACAAACATTGTATGTTTACTCAACGGTGAAGAAAAGAATTCAGGTGAAGTTGGTTGTTGATCCAGAAGAAAGTGTAGCCGATTTAGAAACCACTCCAGACTCCACAGAACAAATCGAAACTACGTTAAAGAGCGAGCACGTACCACATAAAAATGGTGAGTTAAAATCAGATTCAACGCTGGAAAATAAAGATTCGACAAAACAAGTCAGTTCCAAAAAGCGAAACGAGATCTCCAAAACAAAATCTGAGTTTATTTATCATATTGTACAGCCTGGAGATACTTTATGGAATATTGCACAACGCTATCGTACTGATTTGAAGGAATTGAAGAAAATAAATAAAATTGGCAGATCGAACGGAATTCGAAGTGGAACAAAGCTTAAAATTCCAGTAAGCGGCGGATAATTTTTTTTCGTATTTTTACGTTTAATAAAAGCCATGCAAAAACAAATCTTAATGGTGATGATGGTGTTGCTCCTAACACCCATTGCCAACTTCGCACAAGAGAATACTACGATTCCTCTTGATCCTAAAACAAATCTTATCAGTTTCTCTGAAGTGAAAGAAGTTGGAAGTACTACCTCTATGGAGTTATACCAACGTGCGCTTGCATGGGCTTCTACTTTTTATAAAAACCCAACGGATGTTATTCGTGAGCGTGATTCTATCAGTGGATCTATTCTTTGCAAAGCAAGATTTAAGATTTCAAATCCAGCCGATAAAAAAACGCCCGTTACCGATGCGGGCAATGTAATGTACAGCTTAAAACTTCAATTTAAGAATGGGCGTTACCGTTATGAGTTGACTGAGATAAATTGGAAACAACAATCATATTTTGCTTCTGAAAGATGGATGGACAAAACCTCAAGTTCCTACCAACCCAATTTCGAATCTTATTTAAAGCAAACTCAAACGGAAGTAAATCGTATTTTATCGAGTTTGGAAAAAGCAATGTCAACAGCGCCTTCCGCTAAAACCGACGATTGGTAGTTAAGGAATTCGATTACATTTCTCATGATCGACATTCTTCGCTAAAGTTGCTCGCAACCCTCGGCAAGCTCAGGTTAAAAAGGCGCAGAGCCGCAAAGTTTTAAGTCGCTAATTTTTCTCGCACCCCTGGGCAAGCTCAGGGTAATGAAAAAGTTTCTTGCAAAAGGCAGGTAGTTACATTATTCGTTTACACTTCACCTCACTTTGAAAATGTGGTTGATGCATATTTATATTTTCCAGTAACACCAGTCCAGGATTATATCCTATTTTAATTTTCCCAACTCTATTCTCTATTCCAAGAAATGCTGCACCGTTCGCTGTAGCGGCTTTCACGAGTACTTCAAAGGGGATCGACGGAAAGTGCTTATGAATACACTTTACTTCCTCTAGAATCGACAATTGTGTATTTGAGGCTAGACTATCGGTGCCAATGGTGATGGTACAATTATTTTTATACATTAAATCGACTGGAGGAATTTTATTATTGATAAAAAGATTCGCTCCAATACAAACGCACCAAAACAAAGCAGGGTGAATACTATTTGCCAATTGAATTTCCGTTTCTGTAGTATAAGTATTATGGACTAATTGCAATTTATTTTGCGGGAAGATTGGTAATAATTTTTGCAGAGGAGATACTTCACCAAAAGGAATAAAGTCTGCGAATGAAATTCCATTGTCTTTAAAAAATTCAGCAAGTGGTCCTGATTTATCCATACAAAATTGCAATTCATCCAGCGACTCTTGCATATGAATAGTAAGGGGATCATTGACATTTATATGGCTAAAAAGCAAATTCAATAATTCGGTAGGACAAGAATAGGGCGCATGTGGAGTTAATGAGGCTTTACCTTTCTTCCTTATCAAAAACTCTTGCTGAAGAGCCAATCCCTTCTCCACAATTGCATTTGCAAAAGCGGGATTTAATCCCAGCAATTCAATAAACGTATGATAATAAATCTTACTTTCTGCTTTTACAATATTTGATCTGCTAAAATTTGAAATATCACCAACCGCAACAATTCCTTGATTCCACATTTCGGTGTCAGCAGTATACATTGAAACTATTTGCTCTTCCTCGTCTGATTGAAATCGTTTTGCGAAGAGTTGTTGAATGAATCCCTTCATCCCCTCGTTATCGGGTATTAACTCATTCTTCAAATGAGACAATTCCAAATGACAATGTGTATTCACGAAACCCGGAATTAATACACCCTCCAAATAAACTGCTTCATCGTCAAAGTCAGAAGAGATATCCGCAATCGTGCCATCTGGCAAAACAGACACACATACATTAGTAAGTGCAGGACCATCGTTTGTAATTAATATAGTGACATTGAATTTTAACACGATGCAAATTTAATAATTATTGAATGAGACATGATTCAAATACTAATGATTCGCAATTCTTCGCAGCCAATAATTTCACCCCTTCGGGGTTTTAATTAAATTTTGCAATTAACATTTACCTAATGAGGTTGAACCCCTAGGGGGTTCACAGATTAAACCAATTTTTTTGCGACAATAAAAAATACATCAAATAGCAATTGGCGCAATTTCATTTGCACATGACACCAGCGGGGTCAAACCTCAATAGAAACGAATTGTATTTTTTTAACCTGACCCCAGAGGGGTCACACCATCGGTCGGGAACATTAGCCGATGTTCAACGATGATGTGCAACCCCGCTGGGGTTGGGCTGTAATTTTTTCTACGCTTCGCTAATGAGGTTGAACCCCTAGGGGGTTCACAGATTAAACCGATTTTTTTTGAGAAAATAAAAAATACATCAAATAGCAATTGGCGCAATTTCATTTGCACATGACACCAGAGGGGTCAAACCT
>CAIXTT010000052.1 GCA_903922455.1 uncultured Bacteroidota bacterium
ATTGCATTGAAAACGGTATCAAAAAAGAAATGCCCTAATCCTTTTCGGTGATGTTGTGTATCGATGTAAAACTTATGCAAGAAGTAATTTCCTTTTTCGGTTTGACTAAATGATAAATAGCCAAGATTAGCGTTCTCATCCGATAAAATAAAAAAGCGATGTCCATCCGTTAATTGTTGCTGCAAGGCAGCTTCACTATACATCTTTTCAAGCATGTATTCAATTTGCTCCATGGAAATGATAGAAGGGTAATGATCCATCCAAATTTTTCGGGCGAGGGCATGGATGATGGGAATTTCAGAATGTTGGGCTTCGCGTACTTGCATGCAGTAAAAATAGTGGATTTGATTCTTTCAGACTAGTTTTTTTTGATTGCCGCTGGATTTACCACTTATCAATACGAATAACAACATAAAATAACTAAGCTGATACTTTCTTTTTGATCGATTTTGATGGTTTTTTTATAGTTGATTTTGCAATTGGTTTTATTTTTCCAGTTGCTTTATAATAAGCGATTATTTCACTTATTTTTTTTCTATCTTCTTCATTCAATGGAGTAGAGTTAACGAAGAAATCTATACCTTCTGGTTCTTTGACGTATCCCATTTTTCTAATTATTATTTTGGAAAATATCTTTTAATTAATTTCAATGCTTGTTGTGGGAAAATTATCATTTTATTTCCACCAACATGCGTTGCTCCTAATGTTTTTTCATAATGATCCACCAGCTTTGATTTGGATGTAAAGGATACAAATCCTTGATATCCTTTCTTCCAAGAAGTCTTGCAAGTAAATGCAAATAAATTGCCTGGTACCCCTTCGTATAGTTTGTTTTTTCCTAAATTGAAAGGAGCACTTTCTATGAGATTCAAGTAGAAATGATCTTTGAGGTCACTTATGCTCAAAAGACCTTGAATTATAGTCGGGTTATTTTGAATAGACAACTTGAAGACTTGTCGGTCAGATTGTTTAAATTCATTTGACCATTTAAATAGCCAACCATTTTTTAAAGTGACATTTTTTAAATCAGCTTTTGAAAATGGATGGACATCAGTTGGAAAGCTATCACCAGATATTGTATTGACTATGCTATTTGTCAACTTGTCAATTTCAATTCCGAGAGGAAATTTTGTCTGTTTTGCCACTCATCGAAGATACGAATATTTGATGAAGAAAACCATAAAAATGCTTCAGTTTTATAATTGAAATTAGCATTTAATGGCAGTACTAATCAGCTTGGCTTCGCGTACTTGCATGCTATAAAAATAGCGGATTCAATGCATTCAGCCTCTCTTATTTTGATTACATCCTTGTTTTCAATGCTAAAAATCCATCTTCCCACCCCAAATAGCATCCAAAGAAACCGTAATTTTGCGCCATGAATTTATTTACCGCTGAGGGGATATCGAAAGCCTTTAATGAGAAGCCATTATTTACAAAAATTGATATTTCCTTATCGGAAGGACAAAAAATGGCACTTATTGCTGCCAATGGAAGTGGCAAAACCACATTGATGAAAATTATTGCTGGAAAGGAAGTCGCCGATGAAGGCATTGTTTCTTTTCGCAAGGATTTACGAGTTGGCTATTTAGAGCAAGATCCACAATTTCCACCAACGGCTTCGGTGATGGATTGCATCTTTGAACCCGGACATCCTGTACTGCATGCCATTGGTGAATATGAGCAGATTATCAACAGTGGAGAGGAAATTGACCCTGGGAAATTGCAGATCGCCATGGATGCTATCGATTCACTAAATGGCTGGGATTATGAAGCACGTGCAGCAGAAGTATTGGGTAAATTAGGAATTCATCAACTCGACAAAGAAACTAAGTTGATGTCGGGCGGACAAAAAAAGCGAATGGCTTTAGCGCGATTACTCATCGATGATCACGATGTATTATTGCTCGATGAGCCCACCAACCATCTCGATCTCGACATGATTGAATGGTTGGAGCAATACATTAAGCGATTGAATAAATCCATCATCTTAATTTCCCATGATCGATATTTCTTAGACAATGTTTGCAATGTCATTGTTGAAATAGATGATAGCAATGTATATACATACAACGGAAATTATGCGTATTACATGGAGAAGAAAGATGAGCGTGAAGAGCAAACGAAATCAACAGTTGACAAAGCACGAAATTTATATAAGCGTGAATTAGAGTGGATGCGTCGCCAACCAAAAGCGCGAACAACGAAATCCAAAACGAGGCAAGATTAAATTTACGATACCTAAAAAGTAGCTAAAGGAAAACGAGCAGACGATAAATAGCA
>CAIXTT010000053.1 GCA_903922455.1 uncultured Bacteroidota bacterium
AAGTGAACTCGCTCCGGAAGTAACTGTTGAAAATCCAGCTCCAGCATTGGTAGCTGTACCACCAAAACTATTCAATTCTGTATTTGTAGTTCCAGAAACAGGGACAAACCAACTGCTTGAATTGTTTGTGCCATCAAAATAAATAGTTCCACTTCCAAAATTTGCATTGTACACTTTTGGAGTAGCAGGAGAGGCTGCAGTTGCAGTACCACCAGTAGTAGTTGTTTGAAAATCCCAGCCTGCAATTAATGTTTGCCCATTAACTTTAGAAGTGACTCCCAATAAAAACAGCAGGAAGAAGATCGGGGCAATGAATGCAAATTTTGATTTAGTAATAATTGGTTTCATATTTAGGTTGTTTTTTTGCAGAGTTGGTTTTACTTTGGATGAATCAATCCAGCCAAAATAAGGCATAGCAAGGTAGTATTTCTTCAAATGCAAAACAAGCTTTCAAAATAGAATTTACTGTATGCTTAATGATAAGTTAAAGTTATGGCTATAGTCACACATCACATCCTATTAACTCTGTAATGGTTGAAAAGTTTAACACCTTTAGCTCAGGTCATTAAAGATGAGATTCGCAACTTTTTCCCGTTTCGGTTAACGTCACATTCTTAAGCTTAGACAATTTAAAATGAGAACTTTCTGATAATAATCAGCGAACAAGATCCAAAAAGCATACAAAATCTTGTTTTTTCCACAAAATAGAAGAATGATTCATTAACTAAAATGCATAAAATCATCAGAAAATAGATGAATCACAAAGAAATTATTATAATTTCGAAGCCTGAGTCCAACATAGCCCCTAAACCAATTACCTTATATGACAACCCCTACACCGGAAAAAGACCAGGATTCAAAAAAGGTCATCGTCATCATTGTTATAACTATTTTATTAGGTGTCAATGCCTTACTGCTTTGGCAGTTCTTTGATAAGAAGACCCATTTAGAGCAAGTGAGCCGTGAATTGGACACGACCATGGCTGAAAAGGAGAGTTTATCGGCTGAATTGCAGAGGGTGAAAACAGAATACGAAAAGCTAAATCAGGAAAATGCGAGCCTTCAAAACCAACTTTCTGCTAAAGATGAAGAAATTCGTTTAAAGATTGCTCAGATTCAAAAGCTCATCAACACAGGCGATGCGGCTCAATTGAAAAAGGCCAAGGAGGAATTGAATTCTTTACGTTTATTGAACCAAAAATTCATCGCGCAAATTGATTCATTGAATACCTCTAACAAAATACTGAGCGAACAAAATTTTTCACTCAATCAAAATTTATCATCAGCGAATACAAAAGTATCTTCGCTTACACAAGAGAATTCCGTTTTATCGAATAAGGTTGCCATTGCATCGGTTTTAAAAACTGCCAACTTAAAAGCACTTGGTGTTCGTTACAAAAATAGTGGTAAAGAAACCGAAACGAATCGTTCAAAAAGTACCGACCGTATTAAGACCTGCTTTACCATCATGGAAAACTTAGTGGTAGAAAAAGGTCCCAAGGATATTTTTGTAAGGGTATTAAGTCCAGATGGTGCCGTGATGTCTACTACAAGTGAGACCTTTATGTTCAACGGACAAGCAACACTTTATACAACGAAGGAATCCATCATGTACGAAAATCGCAATACAGAACTTTGTGTGTATTGGGAAAAGGGAAACACATACAATCCTGGAAAATACACCATTGAATTGTATTGTGAAAGCAATCAGATTGGTATTGTGTCGTTGGAATTAAAGTAGTTGGATGCTTCGCCCTGCTGTTGGAACGTAGTGTAATACTTCAGGGTTAGATGCTCGATACTTGATACTCGATATTCGATATTCGAAATTAGAATCTAGTATCTAGAAATACGCTCTTACTTGCGCGCCGCCGGTGTGTATCATTTTAGTGCCGGCTGGTTTTCGTCCGTCGTAATTTAAACTGAGTTGTAATCCTGAGCCCAAGTTGCGTTGAACACTTACACCCCACGTTAAGTTTTGTCCTTCTTTTAATCCTTCCAGCATCTCAAAAGCAATTGACGTATTGGCATCACCGTTATACCCTATACTTACTAAATTAAATTTAGCATTGATCAGCCCTTTCTTTACAGAATTGTATCGCCACTCTAAACCAAAATCGTTAAGACTCGCTCTCTCGTTCAATCCCTCAATGGCCACATTTTCCTTTTCTTTAAATCGATACGACACGGTGAATCGATAGGTGCTCCCCGGCTGGAAACTAAGTTGTGTATTATTTTCATTTCCATCGATGCTGAAATTCCGACTTACATACGCATCAGCATTGCTCGACTTTCTACTCACTTCTAATTTTTGTTGTAACCCCAACCATGTGGTCATGTTCCAACGAATGGTCATCGAATAGGCTTCCTGCGCGCGCGTTTCTAAACCACTTGCCAAAAGTTGACGCGTTTGCTGATCTTGCCAACTTACATCGGCAGCAAACTTTGAACTGGAGCGATCGAAGAATAAACTGTGTCGACTGTTCGATTGTGTACTTAACAAAACAGTATCTGCAATACTTCGAGGAAAAGGATTCCATGCATCTAATCCACCATTGGCCGTAATGCGATTATCAAATCGAACGGATGATAAGAGGCTGAATTTAGTCCAGAAGGGTTTTTTCTGATTGGTAAACAATGCAGCCGGATTAAAATTCACGATCGCATTAAACTGATTGAAAAAAACTTTTACATATTCATCTGTCGTTGAAAAGATCCGAATATAATTTGCTTGATCACTAAAGACAGCAATTTCAAATTCGTTAAGTTGCGGTACACCATCACCGTTATAGTCGTTCCAAGAATAGGATCCTGTACCCGGCGTTACTTCAATAAAGGAATACAACCGACGTGGCTCTCTACCCGTTCCTCCTTCGTAAAATGAACTCAAATTCAGAGCGCCTTTCCATGCGGTAAGCGAATAATCGAGTCGGCCAGTTGCACTTTCTTCCGGATTCACTTGCGTGTACAACGTATCAATAACTTTCAAATTTCTATAATTCACTAAAAAGGCAATTCGCTGATTTGTATTTTTATTCCATCCAATTCCGAAATGGGCCATATCAGCAGTAGTGGCATGTACGAAAGTATTTCCTTTGATGCCATCGTCCTCTCTTCGAGTGAATCCGCCTTTCACACTTAACTTGACGGTGTCGGGCCGACTAAAAAAAACATCCGCAATACGGAAATGAAAAGAGCTCGCCGACAAAGAATCTTTTCCGGCAAGCAATTGTTCGTTACGTTCTTGTTCAAAACGAATTCCCGGAATCCAAGAACCAAAACTTCGTGTTATCTCATCTCGGTGACGTAAAAAATTAGATTCAAAAACGGGGCCGTTACTACTCAACAGACTTGCATCCCATTTGGCTGTCCATTTTCCGGGGTGCACATTTCCGTTTAACGTGTGCATGAGTCCGCGGTATGAAGTTCCGCGAAACAAAGAACGAAAGCCGTATTTCATATCGCCCGTTTTAACTTGACTCAATCCTACTTGCACATTCGATAATAATTCTTTGTCGAACGTTAACAACGTTCCCGTATTCCAATCGCGTGCAAACTCTACGGAACGATACACCTCCACAGGGCGAAATTTTTCATCGTTCATTTCTGTTTGAAGCGACGCAATGAAATCCCAGCCATCGGTTTTATTTTTATTCAATGCTTGACGATGATCGAGAAAAAATTTAGCGGCGAAACCATCATCATTCCTTTTATCTTTTGTTGAAAATCGATTGATATCGTCTTTGCTCGCTGCCAACTCTATTCCCATCCTCGTATTCTTTGTAAAAGCATAATTGATATAACCTGTTGCCATTTGACGTTGCTTAGGTGACACCAATAAAGTTTTAGGAGCATACGTACCTTGAGATACGCCATTTACTGGAGCAACCCATTGATAAATTCTACCGTTTGCAACACCATCCACGGCAATATAATCACCGTTACCCACTCCCACATTGCTAAACGACACGCGATAGTAGGCACTGTCCGGATTAGCAGTGTACAGATAAACTCCGGGATACAGAACCGAACTAACGGTGGTGTCTATCCGTGCATACAAGGTTTCGTTCACATTAAAGGCAACGCTATCGCCACTGGTTGAAAATGCCAATTGCAAACTATCACCAGCAGCCGCTAAAATGGCTTTGTCTTCTGAAGTTAAATCTTGTTGCAAGGGTTGGTTCTTGCTGTCTTGTTCCGAGTATAAATTAATTCCCGCTTGCAACTTCTCGCTTTTCACGGCAGCAAATCCGGTCAACAAGGTTCTTGCATAATTCCGATCCGCGTATTGAAACTCGATCACGATACGCATGTCTTTGTTGATGAGTCGGCGCGTGGTGAAGGTAACTTCCGCGGTATTATAATCAATAACATAATCACGATCTTGACCGCGATCTAATTTTTGTCCATCAATAAAAACGCGTTCCGAATTCGACATCACCACAATGAAAAGTTCATTTTCGGCACCACGCAATCGGTAAGGACCTTGGTTCGATTCGATACCGTTCAATACATTCCGTGCAAACTTTCCACGAGAAACGGCGGCACCTAATCCACCTGAAACTTGAAGTGGAGATTTTCCTTCACGCTGCAAGGATTCGGTATACGAATACAATCCTCCTTGCGACTTTTTAAAATACCGCATGAAATATCCCTCTGGATTTTTCACATCATAATCACCTGCGATGAGTTTATGTTTTTCGTTATTTAGCTGGATAAATACACGATCGAACTCTTGAAGTTGTTGTGTATTTCCATCGGCTTGTACGGGAATATTTTCATCGGTGATGGCCGCTAAGATCTCAATATTACCTGCGATCTTTCCTGCAATTTGTAAATTCAAACTTGAGTTCACTACGGCATCTTGATTATTACCAATGCTGATGCCGCGAGAAATGGAGCCACTTCGCGTGAGCCCCTCCAGTCCAAAGAGAGAAGTGTTCTTCTCGGAAGGGCGTTCCGTGTAAAAAATATCACCTGCCTTGGCATCCTTCTTATCCAACACTCTGCGATCGCGGAGATAGCGAGGCTTGGAAAAAGACATGGGATAGACCCGAAAAACCATCGAAAGAGAATCAATTGTACCTGATGAATCAGAAATAGATGACCTCCAATAAAATTTAGAGGCGAACTCATCTAAAAAATAATTACTGGAAGGAATCACTTCATCACCCTTCATCAAGAGGAAGGATCTAGGGATAACACTCAAGGAATCAAGGATGATGGTATCTTTTGACGCCATCAATTTTAAGGTGCGTAAATTAGTTAGCTCTTGCGCATAACCCATCTGCCCGAAAAACAGGAGCGCCAAAACAAGACCTAAATACCGTAAATTATTCAATCGCTTAAAAATACATACCTCAAGTGAATGATAGTAACGCTTAATGAGTAATTTTCAGTCTATGGATTGTGTAAAAGTCCCCGGTAGTACAGCGTTTCACGCAGACTACCGGGTTTCACCCTTTCTATCGTTATACGCAGACTACATTGCATCGCATCGCTTTCGCGTAGCTTGTGCCTCCGCTAAAGCTTGTGCCTCCGCTAAAGCTTCAGCGACATGCGGTCAGCGACATGCGGTCAGCGGAGCAAAGCAGAGTTTCACTTTAATAATTAACATACATGTAGTATACCATTTCATACTGACTCGTTTGTTTGTCGCGAGGCTTCGCCATTAGATGAGAGCTTAATAAATACTTATTTCTCAAAATGAAACCAGCTTAATGCCACATTAATGATCAAGCCACTCCCCAGCCCCTCTCCAGAGGAGAGGGGCTATCGAAAAATTAAACTTCTCAAGTGAATCTAGTGACAAAATAGTGTGTTGTTAAGACTACATGGAGTAAACTATTTTTAAATGGTTTATGTCAAAATACTTAGGGAGAATGATTCCAAAAAATGATTTAGACTCGATTATATTTACAATAGGTGTTACATTCGCAGTCTACATTTATGGCAACTAAGAAAATCATTACCTACAACGTTAATGGAATCCGTGCGGCGCTCACCAAAGGGTGGCTCGACTGGACCAAGACCGTACATCCGGATATCATCCTTTTGCAAGAGACCAAGGCGGAGTCGAGCCAACTTGACCTAGCGCTTTTTGAAAAGGA
>CAIXTT010000054.1 GCA_903922455.1 uncultured Bacteroidota bacterium
ACAGTGAATACAGTATTTACACCGGATATTTTTCTGCAAACTATCAGCTCACCAAAAAAATAAATATCGGTGCCGAGTATACGCGCATGGATTATAAAAGTCAGCAGCCGGGTGGACTAACCGATGTGCAATACAAAGAGAATCATCGTCAATCGTTCAGAGAGCGAAACTGGTTCAGCACACCCTGGAATGTCGCATCACTACTTATTAAGTATGAGATTTCGACGTCGATATCGCTACACATTAAATCATTTGCAACGGTTGCAGAACGTAACAGTGTGGGCTATACGAAAACCATCACAACACTTGATTCCATCAACCCGAATACGCTGCAATATAATCCGCGACAAGTAGATCGAGACAACTACAAAAATTATGGCGCTGAAGCACGACTTTCGGTTCGCTATAAATTAGCAGGCAAAGAAAATGTTTTTGCAGGAGGAGTGAGAGTCTACAATGGAAATACAGAAAGAAATCAATTGGGCGTAGGAAGTACAGGAAGTGATTTTGATTTATCATTGAGTGATCCAACTTACGGTCGCGCACTTGAATTTGGTACTACGAATCATGCTGTCTTTGCTGAAAATATTTTTCAAATCGGGAATCGATTGAAGGTAGTGCCGGGCATTCGTTTCGAATACATTGAAAATAAAATGGAGGGTTATATTAATACCACACAAACGGGGTCTGTTAATCCCGACAAAAGAACGCGTGAGTTGATTCTTTATGGAATCGGAGGCGAATTTCTCATCACCGAAAAAACAAATCTATATGTTAACTATTCTTTAGGGTATCGTCCTGTCACTTTTTCGGAGCTTACGCCATCAGCTACCACCGACATCATCGATCCCAATTTAAAAGATGCAAGCGGATTTAATGCCGACTTCGGATATAGAGGAAGTTTTGGTAGCTTCTTAAACTTTGATGTAGGTGTATTCTACTTGAATTACGATAATCGCATCGGAACCATCACACAAAATGGCGCAGCGTTTAGAACCAACATTGGTACATCGGTGAGTCAAGGGATCGAATCGTTTATTGAAATTGATATCGTAAAAGCATTTACAGCAAATTCAAAGGTTGGTAGCCTCAGTATTTTTGCATCCAATTCTTTCATCGATGCGAAGTATACGAAGTGGAATAATCCGGCCATTGCAAATGATATTACAAAATCAATTAAAGATAAGAGTGTAGAAAATGCGCCTCAATACATTCACCGTTTTGGATCGACCTATTACTTCAAAGGATTTTCTGCAACGTTTCAGATGAGCAATGTAGGTGATGTATTCACCGATGCAGTTAATACCGAGTTGCCAAATGCAGCGGGTACGACTGGTAAACTTTCAGGCTATCAAGTCATGGATGCTTCGTTTACTTATAATTTTTTGGAGCGATACAACGTGAAAGCTGGTGTTAATAATATCGCTAACGAAAAATATGCAACGCGCAGATCAGGCGGCTATCCAGGTCCAGGCATTATGCCTGGTAACGGTAGAAACGTATTTGTGAGTATTGGCGCGTCGTTTTAGTGCTGTGCGTCGTTTTAATGTTATGCCAAGTTTATGAATAACTTATTGGGAATCGTTGCATATTTAACGAAAAGGAATCCATCACAAAATAACACGACTGCGTCGTACATCATTTCCATAATCACCAACGATGTGAAATTAAATTCGAAACACAATAATTTTATTTGAATGATCACATCTATTTAGTTCTAGGGCTGATTCAATCTAATCATTCAATCATCATTCATTCGAAATCCGACCTCAGTGGGGTCGCACCTCATTTCCATCATCACGAACGAAGAGAATATGAATTTTTCATTCGAAATCCGACCTCAGTGGGGTCGCACATCAT
>CAIXTT010000055.1 GCA_903922455.1 uncultured Bacteroidota bacterium
ATTATCCAATCCCAGATTAGGTTCCCAATAGGAGCGAAAAACCAATCCACTTCCAAACTGCTCATAAAAATTTCCCGCTGTTACGGTGATGAAATCATTTGAATAACTCACATAACGATTCGTAATTCCATTTCCTTTATAGCTAGGATCAAAACCCAAGAGTGTATTCAAGTAACTCTCGTAACGAATTCCTGCAGAAAGATTCCCGTTATTGTAATTTAAAACCATAAAGCCGTTGTTGAGGTATTTCTCACGAACTTCAGGAGCATCAATAGCGGAGTCTGCTTGATAATACTGTCCGTTGGCTTCAAAGTATCCCGAAAAATTACTTGGAGCAAGTCCCTGTTGTGATTGTACTTGATAACTGAAGAAGAGAAAGATTGCAGTTCCGACTACCTTGCGGATGGACAGTATTGACATTGATTTCATATTGGAGGAGCTAAAATAGGGCAAATATCTTTATCCCAAATTAAGCAATAGCATAATTTGCCCTTTGGGCTGACGAATACTAAGTTTTTGTCAGGGATAATCCTGATGTGTAATCGCTTTTTGCGATTTCTACATCAATAATGCAATAGATTTCTTCTATTGCATTATATGGGTTATCGACAATCTCAACATTGATTATATAGTCGAAAAAGGGATCGTGCAGAAAAGATTTAGCATAAAAAAAGGGAGCTTTTGGCCCCCTTATGCAATGTAAATTCTTTATTATTTTGCAGTTAACTTTTTAATTTCTTCGTACATCTTTTCGTCGTCACCAGGAGAATACGTATTTCTTTGCATCACGATTTTCCCTGTTCCATCTATTAAGAAGGTGTGTGGTACGTTATTAACGTTCATGGCTCTTCTAAAATCAGAATTAGGATCTAATAAAACATCAAATTCCCAACCTTTACCAGCGACAAATGGTGCTACCGAACTCATTGTTCTGGAATCATCAATTGAAATAGCATAAATTTTTACTCCCGTTTCTTTCTGCCAATCGACGTACGACTCATTCATATCTTTTAATGAAGCAATACACGGCTTGCACCAAGTAGCCCAAAAATCAATGATGATGGGTTTGCCGTCATTTTTAATATCTGCCGTGTTGAAAGGTTTGCCATCAATGTCTTTAATGGTGACAGAAGCAATATCTGTTTTGTTGTCTTGCGCAATACTGAAATTGAAAATAAAAAGGGAAGCGACAATAAGCCATAAATTTTTCATACTGGATGTCTAGATTTTAGAATATCAAAAGTACAAAATTATTGGAGGGAAAGAAAGTATTATATAATGGCTTCATGGAAGCGTCACTAAAGAAAATAAAAAAGGGAACCGGCACTGCCGGTTCCCTTGTATTGATTGATTAGATATTTTTATTTAGTTAAGACTACTTTCTTAATGATGCGTTGTGAATCAGCATCAATTTGAATGAAGTAAGTTCCATCTTGTAACGTGTTCATGACAACTTTATGTTGATTGCTCTTTGCGGTTGTGTAAGTCTCAATGGTTTTTCCAGTAACATCGTTAATAGAAATGCGAACCATATTATCTTTCACTGCACTTAAGTTTAAGAATACTTCCCCTGCACTTGGGATTGGGAATAAACTGATTTGTTGATCAAGAGAATTCTCATTCACACCAAC
>CAIXTT010000056.1 GCA_903922455.1 uncultured Bacteroidota bacterium
CCACTTAACCAGGGGGCAGACACATTGGTGTACGTTTTTGTAGCTTCTAAGAAACCATTGTTTTCAGAACCATCACCTGGTTCAAGTCCAGTGATTTTAAATATATTGAAGGCTAGTTTATTTGCTTCCAACAATTGCTCATAACGAACTCCAATACTAAAGAAACTACTATCAATTAAATTTCCACTTGGTTTATCTTTAATGAAATAGCGAGATGTATCAGCTACTCCATCAAATTGAACCTGGAATCCACCTCCTTTCAAACGAAGTGGATCATAAGTAGTAACATCGATAGGACCACGACCAGCTTGATAAACTGGATTTAACGAACGATTATCAACACTATTCATAATTTCACTCACTGTTTCATCAGTAAGATCTAACACGTTTCCGCCGTTACCTGTTCCTTCAATACGCTTAATTTTAAACCCATCTCCAAAACTCACATTCGCTACCATTCCACCATTATTTACCACTTGCTTATGTGGAATTGCAGAATAAACTTTTACATTTTTTCTTCCTTGCAAATAAGGTTCTGGTTGAGAATTCGCTGTATTGGGAGCTAATGGATTAAACTCTCGGAAATTGTTACTTGCATAAGAAATCACCAAGAAATAGTATGGTGAATAATTAGCAAGAGGCTTTAACGTAAATAAATCTTGTGTAATAATGAAATTATGGTTGATACCTCCATTTACATCATCTGTTTTCAATGTAGGAACATAAGCATTCAATGCATTATCAAAGGTGAAATTCACCAGTTGCTTCACGTCATCTTCCAAATCAATTTGAGCCATTAACTTCGCTTTTGATGGATCATTGATGTCGGAAACAGAAACAGTTCGATCACTAACTTGATATACTTTATATCCTTGGAACTTATAACTACGCTCCTCTGTTGAAAGTGTATCATAAGTGATTGTAGAGTCATTGACCTGCACTGCAAGTACACCTGGGATATTTTTATCAAATTGAGAATACGCTTCAACCTTTTCATTACGCGTATTCTCGATACTTAAAATAATTTGACGATCCATTTCACGAATTGCCAAATTAGGAGCATCTGGTCCATCCAATACAGCAAAGCAATTATTAAATAATCGTTGTGCTAAATCATCCGCACGTTTAATTACACTAACCGATGCTAGTGGGCCACCCGTAGCTGCACGGCCCCAAACTACACCTGTGGTAATGTAATTTACAGCGCCGGGTTGTAAGGTAAAGATACCAGCTGATTGTAACCAACGCATATCGGCTGGTTGAATACTTGCTGTTACCATGGTCCAGGGAGTAGAGAAATTAGGATCCGTAGTTCCAGGGAACATAAACTCACATGGAGTTGTTGTTGCTCCTGGACCTGTTCCACGACCACTACCACCATAGGTAATAATTTGACCATCTAACCATGAACCACTCAAGTACTCATAATAGTCATCGGTAACTGAAGGATTTCCCGTTGGGATATTATTAGTGTTTTCATAGTAAACGAAACGAGACATGGTAATTTGCTCTCCTGGTTCGTCTACTTGACCATCACGATTATTATCAATACCATCATTTAGATCAGCTATCGGTCCTTGGAAAAAATCAATTCCCACTGCAGGTGGATTCAATCCATAACCACCACCACCATCATCATCTGGATCGCCATTATAGCAATATCCAAGACCTAAACCAACATCACAACCTACATAGTCATCCGATGCATTTCCTAAGTCTGGATCACACCATACCCCAAAATAAGTTGAATCTAATGTGTTGCTTGAACGATTGATGATTTGGTATTTGTAAAAAGTCATATAGTTAATATCATTCGTCGTATTGAAAGCAAAAGCTTGGGCTCTAATTTCAAGACCAATCGGATTACTATTTGTTTCTGATTTAATATTCCCTACATCATTAAATACCCACCAAATACTTTCATCACCGAATAAATAATCATTACAAATAGTTTCGCCTGTGGCAGGATCTGTGGGATACTCGCCATCTAATTTGAAAAATGGATAATCACCATCTTCATAATTATAAACTCCATCATTATTCGCATCGAAATAGGGAGCTAGATTTGGTAATTCACCATTTGCAACATTACCATTTCCTGGCCAAGTTTCAATATCCGCTGTTGTTGTACCATTGGCAACAAAATTCTCAATGTCTTCACGCTTTATACTCCAAAACTTATCAAATTCTAAGCAGCGAGCATCAGCGATTCCTACAGCTCCAGTACTTGGATCTTTAGAAATGGGACCACCCCAGAAATCATTTGCACCTGCTTGACGATACGTTTGACCAGCAACCAATAATTGATTACTTTGATCAAAACCACCAATCCAAAGCGCACCCGAATAGATTGAATTTTTATTGGATCCAATAGGAACTTCATAATAAGGTGTTTGTCCGAATGGATCCCACCACAAATCACCACCCACTAAAACACGCGCTCTTACTTGATTCACATCAAGGTCGATTTGTGCCGAAGTTACCGGGCAGTTCGCTGCGACTTTTGCTACATTAGTTGGCGTAGCAGCCAATCGATTGGCACCAACGTTCATTTTAGCGAACGAAGATGCAGACCATACCAAGGCCAGTAATAGGCTCAGGGAGATCTTATATTTAATCATTTTCATAACGTTAATTTCAGGTTTTAAGGTTCAAATTAAAAATCGAAACGAAGACCAATACGAGTACGACGAGGTAAACTATAATTGTCAGGATTCTGAATCCGGATATTATACTGATCGATGAAAGCTTGTTGATCAACTTGAGAGTTAGCCAATTGTTGTCCATCAGGAGAACTGATAAATCCATCGTCTTTCGGATTTCCTGTTGCACGATAAACACCTGTTACATTTTGTGTGTTCAACACATTTTGCACCCATAGATAAACATTGAGCGTAGCTGTTTTCTTATCACTCAATTTCAAATTAATATCCTTTTCAATACGTGCATCAATACGGAACTGCCAAGGTGTACGAGCACCATTAATTACTCCTTCAACAACACGTTGACCATTATCCTGCCAGCCGATTGCTGCACCTTCACGAGTTGCTCTTAACTGACGAGTATAAGGTGTTCCAGAATTTGTTCTGAAAACAACATTTGCTCCTGTATTTTGCAAGAAAGGTTTACCCCATAACATTGGGCCATTGTATGCACTTCCTTGTCCATAGCGATAGTCAAGAGACACTGTAACAGCATGACGTGTATCGAAATCTAATGGAACGATGAAACGAACATTTGGTTGATCGGTGTCCGTTAACTCCAAGTTAGTGGTAGCTCCTGATCCAGTACCATCAGCAAACTGCAACGTGTAGTTCGCCATCATTCTCACATTCCCTGTTCTACGTAAATCATAAATTAAGGACATTCCTTTTACAGTTCCAAAATCGATATTTCCATAAGAAGTATAGGTGAATGGATATGCGAAATTTACTTTCGTTGCTTGAATCATATTTTTCAATTCACGATAGAAAGCTGAAATAGTAAATGCTGAACTCTTACTTACTACTTGCTTAAATCCAATTTCATAATCGGTGGTACGCTCAGGAAGTAATCCAGCATTATTGATTAATCCATCAGGATTACGTTGTAATGCTAAGTACTCCATAGGATCATTACGTAAATTCGAAGATGGGCGTTGAGTTAATACATCATAGTGAGCAAAGAACTGAGCTTGGTCAGTAATAGAGAAACTAAATGCAACACGAGGCATCACTACGATTTGAGGATCGTAATCTTGGAACACAGCATCTACATTCCAATCTTCTCCAGCCACAGTTCCTGAACCATCCTTTTTCGCTGGTATAATCAAACCACTGGAAGATTGTTGAGCGATTAGATCAGGATTCGTTACAATTTGACCATTTGCATCATACCAAACAGCTCCGTCACGATAACCGATAACTGAAGTCAAGTCGTTGGCAGAAGCAATGTATGGAATGAAGTCATCACCAATATTGTCTGGTTTATTTGCAATAGCAATTGGATAATTTCCTACATTATAAGCATCTAATAAAAGATATTGATCTTTCAATTGCTTTTGATTTGCATCAAAACGATCGATACGCAAACCGACATTGAAGTTCAAATTATCAATGGCGAAGTTATCTTGAATATATGCTGACATATACGTTGGACGGAAGGCATCGATTTCACGAGTAAATATTCCGTTTTCTTTCTTTGTAAAGAAGTCCTTAAATGTAGTAGAACCCGTATATTTTTCACCCTTATAATCGTACCCATAATAAGCCCCAATTAAGTTATTATTGATTAACTCATCTGGTGTAAACATTCCAATGCTTAATTGATCTGGAGATAAGGCATCAAAATCAACAAACTCATTATTGGCATATCCTAAACTACTACGTAAGTTTTCATAGAAACCATTCACGATATTTCCTGTTTCAGGATCAATATTTGGTGTATAGCCGATACCATAATCCTTGGTAATGACAAACGTTGCAAAATTGGTATCCACACTTAATAGATTACTTTCATCTACAAGCAACAACTTATTTAAATCGTTAGCGAACTGACGACCGAGGGTCCATAAACCGCGTGGCGCAAGGCTATAACCACGATCAACACGTTGCTCAAATTCAAAACCAACTTGTATAGCATGCTTTTTAATGTCCGCATTTCCGCTTAATACAAAACGGTATTGATCATTATCAAAGTCTTGATAAGTGTTACGCTGGTTCCCAACTGCCTCCCAAATAGCCATTACACTCGAAACTCCATCACCATTACGAACACCACCAGGTCCACGAATTGAATTAATATTATTAAAAGCCAATCCCGAAGACAACATATAATCGTAGGCTACATTATTATATGCTTCAGTTAATGGATTAACACCAACTGGATTATAAGTAAAATTATCAGAATAAATTGGTGTGGCATCTGAGAAGAATGTACCATCATTACCAGGACCTGCAAAACTCTTCGTACGATTAGCATTGAACTTACCAAACCAACCATAATTCCAAAAGTTGTTCTTATGATTTGGATCTTGATTTACTTGTTTGTTCTTATTGAATTCAGCTTGGAAACTGAAATACACATTCTTAAAGGCTGAAGAATTCTCACCTTCTGCTGATTTATAAGTTGAAGCAATACGTTGCGTAATACGAGCGAAAATTCGATAATCCGTATCCTTAATATTTGGATTCTCTTCAAAATTAAAAACGGACCTATTAATAGCGAAGCTAGTACGATCGTTAACGTTGAAAGACCCACCCAAAGTTATATTCGTATTGTCAACAGGTTGAAAATCTAACTTAGCTGTGAAACGATAACCTATCTGATCAACATTATTCTTATTGTCTACTTTTTCAAAATCATTTGCTTTAAAGAAGGCAGCAGCATTATTAAATCCTGCAGAAGTTGCAGAAGTAGATATGGGTATAACTGGATTCGCTTTATATTTTTCATACACATCATCCTTTAAACGATACATGCCAAATGCAGAAGGATCAGGATCTTTATCCAATTGAAGTTCACCGCTGATGAAAAAGCCGAGCATGGTTTTACTCGATCCATTTTCTAATTTTCTTTTAAGGATAGGTCCTGACAAATTACCAGAAACTAAATTATAACCGTAATCATCCAAAACTTCTGAGGATACTACCTCTAATCCACCAGAAAAATCTTTTGATGGACCACGCGTAGTAATACTAATAATTCCACCTGTTGCATCACCATATTGCGCTGGAGTTCCTCCTACAATTACAGTAACTTGTTCAACTCCGGCTTGAGGCAAACGATTAGAACCACGAATACGGATACCATCCACATAGTAGTCAGTTCCATCGGAGCGAGAACCCCTTACATTCACATCATCGCCATCATCCTTTTGGAAAACTCCGGCTGCTTGTGAAGCCACTGAACGAACATCTCGTGTTGGAGCGGATTCAATTTCTTCACGAGTCATCGTAGCTCCTACAGAGGTATTACCTTTATCAATCAAAGGCACTTTATAGGCTATGATTTCAACTTCTTTAGTTTCATTCACCTTCTTTCCAATGGATAAATCTTGGAAAGAGATTTTGTCATTGGAAACTAATACACCTGTAATTACTAAGTCGGTGTAACCAACATAAGTAACTTTAAGGGTATAAGCTCCCGGTTGCAATGGCTTGATGGTATACTCACCATCAAAATCCGATTGGGCACCACCAATTTGAGTACCGTTCAGTTCTGCTACTACCGATGCAAATGGCAATGGTTCTTTTGTAGCCTTGTCTAGAATTTTACCTCGAATTGAACCAGTTTGGGCCATAGAGCCCGCGGTTGCAACCAGAAGAAATACTAGTGTTAAGTAGACATTCCTTATCATAGAGTTAAGTTTATTATCAATATCCGTGTTAATGTTAGGTTAATTTTGGTAGGGGATAAAAATAGAAACAATTAAATAGAATTTCAAAATGCATGTGTCATGATTTAATAGTTTTCAACATTTTATTTCATCGAAAATGTTGGTGTTTTAATAACTCATTGATTACCACTGCACGCTTCCAATCAATCTTGCCATTTCTGATTTCGTAAGAAAGTTGATGAGCCATCTCATTTGCTCCAGATTCATCGATTTCGTCGAGTATTTGAACTTGTGAAACCAATATTTCATCATTTTCGATGCTGTTATTTCTTTTTAATCCACCTTCTGGAAAATTTATCTTTTCAGATTCTGAAATTACCGAACTCTTTAAATTTTTGCTTTTTTCCTGATGCTTTATCTTTTTTCGTTCTCTAGTGTCTGTAATCACCGTTTCTAATTGACTTTCAAAAGGTTTCGTCCAAGATTCAGGAAGAATACTTTTTTCCTCTTTCTGCTTACCTTTAGCACTCAGCAGTTTAGAAAACAACCAAATGATGCCGATGACGATGTATACGAGTACTTTAAATTCCATAGGTCCAAATTAAACACTTTTCAACACAATAAGTGTCATGATGGTATCAGACCGATCCGTTTTTTACATTTGCATTGCGAAACGAAAGAAATAAGGATACTAAAATTTCGGTCGGATCTTTCCTAAAGATTCATAATTTGCATCATTCTAAATAAGAAAGCGGCTCGCGATATATCGCGGGCATTCTTTTCTTTACTAAAAGTAACATGAGATTAAAATCACTCGAAATTAAAGGCTTTAAAAGCTTTGGAGATAAAGTTATTATTCACTTTGATGAAGGCGTCACGTCGATTGTAGGTCCGAATGGATCTGGTAAATCGAATGTTGTGGATTCCATTCGTTGGGTATTAGGCGAACAAAAAACACGTCTACTTCGCAGTGAAAAAATGGAAAACATTATTTTCAACGGGACCAAAAACCGAAAGCCTGCAAACTTAGCTGAGGTAAGTATGTCGTTTGATAATAACAAAGGAATTCTACCTACCGAATATTCTACTGTCACTATTACTCGTCGATTGTATCGCTCTGGAGAATCAGAATATTTATTGAATGGAGTTACGTGTCGATTGAAGGACATTAACGATTTATTTTTAGACACTGGTATTGGTCCTGATTCGTATGCCATCATCGAATTAAATATGGTAGATGATATTTTAAAAGATCGAAATAATACCATCAAAACATTATTAGAAGAAGCTGCCGGAATTTCAAAATATAAAATTAGAAAGCGTCAAACTTTTCAAAAGTTAGAAGAAACCGATGCTGATTTAAATCGCGTTAACGATTTACTTTTTGAAATTGAAAAAAGCTTAAAGCAATTAGAAAGTCAAGCAAAGAAAACCGATCGCTATTATCGTTTACGAGAAGAGTATCGTACATTAAGCACACAGCTTGCACTCTACAGTATTCGCCATCACAGTAAAGCATTGGTGGATTTACAGCAGCGCGAAAAAGATCAGCATCAATCCAAATCCGAACTGCATGAGAACTTAGAAAAGCTTGAAGTAAAAATTCAAGAAATGAAAGTTCAATCGCTGGAAAAGGAAAAGCAATACCAAGCTGTTCAAAAAGCTTTGAATGAAAAATTGCTGGAGATAACACGGTTTGAGAATGAAGAAAAATCGCGAAGTCAGAAGTTGAATTTTTTAGTCGAGAAGCAAAAACAACTGCAAGATCAAAACGAGCAAGACGACAAATCTTTAGTAGAAATACAAGCTCAACTTGAAGAATTGCAAAGTGAAAAATTGCGTGAAGAAGAACATCACAAGCAACTAGAAGAAAGTGTAGCGCGTCAACGCGATGAATCGGAGCAGAGCAAGAAAAACTATGAAGCTTCTCAAATTAGTATCCGTGAATTAAACCAACAGACTTACCAGTTGCGTACCATGATTAATGAGTACGAAACGAAACAAGCGGTAAATCACACCCGATATAATTCTATTCTTGAAGAAGCCAAACGTTCGACTGAACAACAAGCTGAACTGATTTCAAAATTAGAGTCTTTAGAAAATGAGATCCAACAACTGCTACCATCCAAAGAAGAAGCAGACGGACATTTGCGAAAACAAAAGCAACACAAAATTGAGAACGAAGAGAATTTAAAACTTTCAGAAACCCGCTTAAAAGAATTAAATCAAATTTTACAAGCAGAATCCAGAAAGTTAGATGCGCGTCATAACGAATACCAACTCACCAAAAATTTGTTGGAGCAGATGGAAGGGTATCCGGAATCGATTCGCTATTTGAAAAAAAATCACGATCGTTTTAAACAAGCTCCTTTGCTGAGTGAAATTGTTGTTTGTGAAGAAGGATATAAAGTTGCTGTTGAGAATTTCCTTGACCCTTACTTAAATTATTTTGTGGTGGACACGATGCAAGATGCATGGGCCGCACTTCAAACGTTGAATGAATCGGCAAAAGGAAGAGCACATTTCTTTGTGTTGGAATCCTTGCAGAAATTCCCAAAACCATCGTCACAAATTTTGGAAGGCTGTACAAGTGCGTTATCTACCATTGAATCCAATGCGAAATACGATTCACTTTTTCAATTTCTATTAGGACATGTTCAAATATTAGATAAAGATCGTTCGCTGCATGATTATCCGATTACGGATGATCAAACCTCTGTGATCATATCGCAAAGTGGGAATTTCCTTCGACAGAAATATACCATTGGTGGTGGATCCATCGGACTTTTTGATGGTAAGCGAACGGGTAAATTCAGAAACCTCGAAAAACTAGCTGAAGAGTTAAAACAGCAAGAACTCATCATTGAGCAATATCGTGATCAAGTAAAACATGCAGAGCAAGAGTTGGCCGATTTGAAAATAGTCATACAACAAACGCAACAAGCAATCAGCACGCAGGAGAATGAATTTGTTCGATTAAACGGGCAAGTAAACACCATTCAAAGCAACCGCGACTTTGTCAACAATAACATCGCTCAATTAAAACGCAATAGCGATCGATTAGAAGAAGATGCAAATACGATTAAGAGATTATTGGATGAGGAAGCAAATAATCCTGAATTCTCTCCAGTAATTTTAAAAGAGCGCTTAGAAAATTTTGTTCAGCAACTTAATTTGCAACAAGAACAAACGGTGCAGTTGCAGCATGAGTCCAATGAGAAGTCGCAATTGTTTAATCAACAGAACATCGTTTTACTTCAACAACAAAACAGAATTCAAAATATCATTCGTGATGTAGGCTATAAAACAAATCAATCGGATACCCTTCGAAAAAACAAGGAGCAATATGCGCTTGATTTAGAAAATGTAAAAACGCAAACTGATTTATTGATTGGTGGCCTCGAAAACAACAGCGAAGCTTTCCAATTAATGTTACAAGAGAAAATAAATTTTGAAGAAGCGCATAAAGAGACGGAAGTAGAATATACAAGTGCCCGTAACCAAATTGAAGCAGAAGAAAAACGCTTACATGATCTTCGAAGAACGAAGGACAGTGCCGACTCACAACTTCAGTTAGTTCACGACGAATTAAATGAACTTAAACTTCAAATGCATTCGTTGAAAGAGCGATTAAACATTGAGTTCAATATCGACATTCAAGAATTATCTGAACAAGAACCAGATCCAAATTTCAACGAAGAAGAGATGCGCCCTCGTGCAGAGCAATTGCGTAAGCGTGTTGGAGAATTCGGGCCTATCAATCCGATGGCACTTGAGCAATACAAAGAAATTAAGGAGCGCTATGATTTCATCATTGCTGAAAAAACAGATTTGTTGAATGCGAAAGAAGCACTTTTAAAAACGATCAATGAAATTGATGAAACCGCAAGGACGGTATTCATGGATGCGTTTACACAAGTAAGAACAAATTTCATTCGTGTCTTCCGTTCCTTATTTACGGATGATGACAACTGTGATTTAGTATTAGCGGATCCAAGTAATCCATTGGAATGCGACATTCAAATCATCGCTCAACCTAAAGGGAAAAAACCATTGAGTATTCACCAATTATCTGGAGGAGAAAAAACACTGACGGCTACGGCTTTACTCTTTGGAATCTACTTATTAAAACCAGCTCCGTTCTGTATCTTCGATGAGGTTGATGCACCGCTTGATGATAATAATATTGACAAGTTCAATAATATCATCAAGACCTTCAGTGAAGAATCACAATTCATTATTATCACTCATAATAAAAAGACGATGGCTGCTACGGATATCATGTATGGTATTACCATGGCCGAACCTGGAGTGACAACAGTTGTTCCGGTAGATATGCGCGAATACGCGGATTAAGAATTAAGTCCCGCAGCGCCGTCGGCAAGCCTTTGGCGGCCGATGGATAGCTATCGGGATAAAAACCCAATGGCTTTCAACTAAAAGTTATTGGGTTTTTTAATATCCTAGATTAAGCAATAGAAAAAATCTATTGCGTAACGGATGTAGAAATCGCGAAATGCGATTACACATCAGAAGCTAATACTTCGTTTTTGCATCAGACCCGATGAGTAATTTATACTCATGCAACTTAGGATTATCCGGATGTAGAAATCGCG
>CAIXTT010000057.1 GCA_903922455.1 uncultured Bacteroidota bacterium
CATCAAAACATAAATCAATGCCGTAAACTATATATTTCGGCAGACATCTAGAAGCTAGAAGCCAGCAGTTTACCCTGCTGTCGGAACAAAGTGGAGTACTGCAGGGCCAGCAGCCTAATGCGCTTCCAACCAATTATCCCCAGTCCCCGCTTCTACAAGTACAGGAACACTCAACGGCATCGCTTCCTGCATATGTTTTATGACGAGTGATCGCACTTCGTCTTTTTCTTCAAGCGGTACATCAAAAACGAGTTCATCATGCACTTGTAATACCATTTTCGATTTTAGTTTTTTATCACTAATGGCTTTGTGTAAATGAATCATTGCCACTTTAATCATGTCGGCAGCAGAACCTTGAATGGGTGCATTGATGGCATTGCGCTCTGCGAAGCCACGTACGGTGTGGTTTTGGCTGTTGATGTCGCGCAAGTATCTTTTCCGTCCTAAAATGGTTTCTACATAACCTAACTTTCGCGCCGACTCAATAGCACCGTCCATATAATCTTTGATGAGTGGATATTGAATAAAATAATTTTCGATGATGCTCGCCGCTTCTTTGCGCGGAATGTTTAATCGTTCCGATAAACCAAAAGCACTGATGCCATAAATAATTCCGAAGTTGACCATTTTCGCTTTGCGACGCATGTCGGAATCAACATCGCCTAATTCCACACCAAAAACTTTGGATGCGGTAGCCGTGTGAATATCTAAATTTTGATGGAAAGCTTCTAATAAACTTGGATCTTGACATAGATGAGCCATGATGCGTAATTCGATTTGCGAGTAATCGGCGCTGAGTAAAAGATGGTTTTTATCTCTGGGTACAAATGCTTTTCTTACTTCTTTACCTCGTGTTGTACGAATTGGAATGTTTTGTAAATTAGGATTGTCGCTACTGAGTCGGCCCGTTACCGCGACCACTTGATTAAAGGAAGAATGAATACGTCCCGTAGTCGGATTCACCATTAACGGTAAGGCGTCAACGTAAGTGCTTTTTAGTTTTACAATTTCACGATAATCTAAAATTAAATTGACAATGGGATGTTTACCACTGAGCTTGCTTAAAATATCTTCACTGGTAGCATATTGTCCGGTCTTGGTTTTTTTTGGCTTCTCGTCAATTTTTAATATTTCAAATAAAATATCACCTACTTGTTTTGGAGAAGAAATATTAAACGGTGTTCCTGCCATTCCTTGAATCTCTCCATCGAGTTTAGCGATATCGCCTTCTAACTCTTTGCTCAATTCTTTTAGTGCACCAATATCCAATCGAATTCCTTCTTGCTCCATGGCGCTGAGTACGGGAATCAGTGGAATTTCTACTTCTGCTAAAAGTTTACTCGTTTGTGTTTCTTCCAACATGGGAATAAACTTTTCCTTCAACTGCAACGTCACATCCGCATCTTCCGAAGCATATTCTGCAATTTGCTCGATGGCAACATCACGCATACTTCCTTGGTCTTTTCCTTTTTTACCAATTAATGTTTCGATGGAAACGGGTGAATAACCTAAGTACGTCTCTGCCAAAATATTCATGTTATGTCGCATCTCTGGTTGGATGAGATAATGCGCGACCATCGTATCAAACAAATTTCCTTTCACCTGAATTCCATAGCGTGAAAGAATATTCATATCGTATTTTATATTTTGACCAATCTTTACAATGTTTTCGTTTTCATAAACCACTTTAAATTCATCAACGATTAACTGCGCTTCTTTCTGATCAGCTGGTATCGGTACATACCATCCTTCGTGTACTTTTACGCTGAAAGAAAGTCCAACAAGTTCCGCTTGCATGGTATCAATACCCGTAGTTTCCGTATCAAAACTGATTTCTTGTTGTTGTAGTAAATGGGCAATTAATTTTTTTCTTCCCTCAGCATCCGTTACAGCATGGTATTGATGTGGTACCGTATGTATAGTTTGGTAATTTTTGTTTTCTTCAATTTCTACTTCTTCCAAAACGGCACTGGCACTGGTAGAAGTTTTTTGTTGCTCCCTGAGCTTGCCGAAGGGAGGTTGACTAAACATATCAATCTGCGCTGGATTTCCTTTTGATGGAGCCGGCGCTGCTTGAATTTCTTCTCCTAGAATTTGCTGTGCGAGTCTGCGGAATTCTAATTCGGTAAACAATTCCATCAATGCATCCTTGTTGGGTTCTCTAAGCACTAAATCATTTTCCACG
>CAIXTT010000058.1 GCA_903922455.1 uncultured Bacteroidota bacterium
TAAACTCTCTCGAACCCTGAGCTTGCCGAAGGGTTATGGAGTAGTAGATTTAAACACCATCACTTGTTCTAGATCTTTGAACAAGTGTAAGTACTCCACCCATATTTTATTTTCCTTTACCTTCTTTAACTCGTAACGCGTTGTTTCTTCCATCTTCTTCAAAAACAAATTTTCAATCTCCATAGCTGGACAAGCCATTTTCGTTACAGCCATCATGTGCAGTTTAATCATGTCCTCGTGCGTGGTGTACATTCCATTGCATTGATTGCATCCTGCATTTCCTCCAAACGTATTGCTTTGACCTTCGAACTCAAAAGAGATTTTTTGAACACCTTCGGGCAGTGACACTTTCGTTCCGCCCATCTCCACTAATTCCCATTTTCGTTGCTCTAAAGCGGGGTCTTTTCCAAAGGGTTTCTTTGCATTATTTTTACAACTAACCATTCCGAGGAATACGATGGAAACAAGGAAGAATTTTATTATTAATGACATTTTATTTTTTTAGATAATTGCAAATTACGGAAAAAGTACGGATTTATTTACACAATGATTGGAATTAATTATTGAATTTTTTCTAATTAAGAACGAGTGGTAGCGACTGCTATTGTGCTAGAGGATGTTCAATCCGAATTACTTAATCGTCGTTCTTCTTTTTGTCCTTTTTGTCGTCCTCATCATCGCTCGTTTTTGCTTTCCCTAACAGCACGCCTATTGTAATATAATACCCTGAATATTTGGAATCGAAACCATAGAATTTACTTTTGTTGAAGGCTTCTGTGAATCCTTGAGTAAAGCCAGTCTCAATGGTGAGCTTGTAAATATCGATTCCGATCGCTGCATCTAAATTGAAAGATCCCTTTTCAAAGTTTCGCGTATCGACATTGATTTCGGTGCCTTTGTTGGATGCGCCCACAATAAAATCATAGGTAGGTCCAGCCATCATTCTTAGTTTGAAAAGTCTTTTGTTGATGGGATTAAATCCGATGAGTGCTTTTGCTTTGATGGTTGTACGAATGAGTTTATCTGCATAGTACGAAACCGAAAGTACGGTATCACCTACACCCAAAACGGTTTCTTTAATATTAGCCAACGACACACTTTTAGAATAAAACACGCCAGGCTGGAAATATATTTTGTTTCCGATGCGCATATCTACACCACTCATTACCCCAATCTCAGCTGAAAAAATTCCTTCTACGATTGTGTTTACATCTTTATATTTTGCTTTGTCAATACTTAGTACGCTAATTCCTCCTTGCGGATTAAAACGGATTTGTGCTTGGCCCATTTGCGAGAGAAGGAGCAGCAAGTATATGAATGATATTTTTCTTTCCATATTACTTGTAAAAGTAGGAATCAAAAAATAGCCAACGATGAATTATGCTAAGATTTATTCAACAATTTATAGCGTTGCATTCCTCGATTCACCAGATAAACCCCAAAAACGGTGATGAACATGGCCATCAAACTACGGTGACTTATCTGTTCATTCAAGAACAGCCATCCTAAGAAAACGGCTACGATCGGATTTACATAAGCATAAACAGATACTTGTTGTGCTGGTAACTCTCGCATGGCATACACGAATAAAGTATATCCAATGATGGAACCCACAATTACTAAATACAACATCGACCACCAACCGGGCATTGTTTGTGGCAAAGAGGAAGCTTCTCCCTTTGCAAAACCAACAGCCGCTGTAATGGATCCGCATAAAAACATTTGGAGTCCGGAGGTAATCACGGGACTTAAACTAATCGGATACTTTTTCATATGTATACTTCCGATGGATCCATTGATAACACCACCAATCAAAAAAATTAATCCCACTTGAAATAAATTACTTCCTTCAATAAAAAGATGCTCATAAAAAATTAAAAACTGTCCTAAGAACCCAACGATGATTCCGGTAAATGCTAGTGCTGGTGTTTTTTCAGATGAATTCCAGAGACGTGTAATTAACAAGATCCAAAGAGGAAATGCGGCGTTAAACAATGCTGCAATTCCACTATCGATGGTTTGCTCTGCAAGGACAAGAAATAAATTTCCTCCAGGAAAAATAAACAGACCGCTCACCAGCAAACGTTTTAAATCTTGTTTACTAACTTGAATTTTTTTTCCTCTTGCCAAAAACCAGATCAAGATAGAACCTCCTGCAATCATAAAACGAATTCCTGAATACAAGAATGGCGGAAAATGTTCCTGCATCCCAATTCGAATAGCGAGATAGGTGGTTCCCCAAATAAAACAAAGTGCGCCCAGCGCGGCATATGGTTTCCAGTGTGACATTGAATGTTGCTTTACTCAGTGGCTAAACGTTGATCCGAAATTCGACGAACAATATTCTTAGAAGTATAGGAGGCAGCTAACCAACCAATGACCATCACAATGCCCATCACGATCATGAAGTCGCCGAGTTGCATGTCTACCGGATATGCTTCCACCACAAATCCTTCGCCGCCACCAATTTTTACCAACCCAAAATATTGTTGGAGTCCGCAAAGTATAGCACCCATTGTCATCCCTACAAAAGCTCCACCTACAGAGATCACCAATCCTTCTAATAGAAAAATGCGTTGTGCTAATTTTAAATCGGCGCCCATGTGATATAAGGTTTGTAAGTCGTCGCGTTTATCGAGAATCAACATGGTTAATGTTCCGAACAAGTTGAACGCGGCGATCATCAAAATAAATCCGAGGATAATATACACGGCTATTTTTTCTGCGCCAATCACTTTAAATAAAAAATCATGTTGCATCAGTCGATCTTTCACGGTAAAATCATTGCCCAAAACATTTTGCAACTGTGCCATCACCTTTTTAGAGTCATCATCATTCTTCAATTTAATTTCGAAAGCGGATATCTGTTTGTTATTTCCTGATAAGTCGTACATAAAACGCAAAGGGACTAATACATACTTCGCATCAAAATCTTGTTGCACACTAAAGATTCCTGATGCTACCATCGATCGTTGAATAAATGCATCGGAAGGATCCAACATCACTACACCTGGATCGATACCACGTTGCGGCATAAAAATATTTACTTGATTCAATAAATCGTTGGGGCGAATTCCCATGGAGTAGGCTATTTGCGCTCCCGGAATCATAAAGTTTACATCGCCACTTTCTAATAACGGATCTCCTTCCAAAAGTTTATCTTTAATCTCGCTGGTTTTGAAAAACGAATTACTCACGCCCTTCAGCGTCACAACATATTGTCTATCCATGTAACGCAAGAGAGCGTTATCTTCTTTCACAAAAGTGATCGCGGCAATGCCGGGATGATTTTCTAACGATTGAATTATTTTATCGGTAGGCTCAAAACTTCTTCCGCTTACGGTTTGAATTTTAATATCGGGATCGAAGGAGTTGTACATCTCCATCACTAAATTTCCGAAGCCATTAAAAACGGAAAGCACAACAACGAGTCCGAAGGTGCCTACCGCTACTCCCAACACACTTATCCAACTAATTACATTAATGAGGTGGTGCGATTTTTTCGCAAAGAGGTAACGCCGGGTTATGGTCCAGGCTAAGCTCATCAATTATTTCCAGGCTTTCACGATGAGTCCCGTGCCAGTAGGATGTTTCATCATCACATCCATCCAGTTTAACAAATAAGCAAAGGGATACGTAATCAAATAATAAAAAGGCAAGATCACAAAAAACAATTTCGTTACGCCGAGCATGAGAATAGGATATTTCATTGACAACCTCCACGAAATTTTTCCAGGTGTTCCGTATTGATAGCGGGCTTCTACTTTTGTAAATCCTGCAGAGCGCAATTTATCTTCAATCTCTTTTATGTTATAGCCATCGCGTACATGCTCTTCAATAAAAGAACTTTCTTCGTCGCCATGTACGTCGGAGCCACCTTGATCGCTAGGTGTAGAGATGAGCAACATGCCTCCGGGTTTAAGAGATGCATTTATATTTTTAAAAACTTGCACATCTTCTAAAATATGTTCCATCACATCCACCGAAATAGCCAAGTCATAACGGTTAGCATCTACGTAAGTGGTGAGATCATCAACCACAAACTTTACTTTTTCTCCTGCACCAATCTGTTGAAAGAAAGTATTGCAATCTGCCACTTGCTCTTCCTTCACATCAACGGCTAAAATAGTTGCATCGGGAAGTCGGCGATTGAGCCAAAGTGAATGTTGGCCATAGCCTGCTCCAGCATCTAAAATAGAAGCCGAGGGAGGAGCTTGTTTAATCCAGGTTTTTAATTCTTTGTGTACATGCCATGCTCTCAACAGAAGTAAATCGAGGAGTTGATAGAATGTTTTTCTTAAGAAGGGAGATTTATTAAAAACATTCCCGAGACTGCGCTTTATCGGATCGTATTGCATCGGCTGCGAAGGTACTAAAAAGGGTATATAGAGGCTAAATGAACGATTAAGAATCCGAAGAATCTTCAGCAGGAGGAATATCGATCGATTTAAAAATGGCATCCATTTTATCGGAATAATCGAGGCTATCGTCAATAAAAAACTCGAGTTCTGGAACGATGCGCGCTTGCTTGCCAATTTTTTTTCCCAAATGAAAACGCACGGTTGCATTATGCTTCTTCAGTGCTTTTAGAATTTCTAATGGTTTTTGAGCTTTAAAAACACTAAGGTGCACGCGCGCCAAACTTAGATCGGGAGTAATTTTTACATGAGTGACCGTTACGAAATGGGGGCCATACCAATCTTTCCCATCCCTCAAGAAGAGCTCACCCAATTCTTTTTGAATGAGTTTTGCATATTTAAGCTGGCGTACTGAATCCATGGGGCAAATTTACGAGATTATTGGATAGGAGAATTGGTGGATTGGTGAATTGCTGCGCCCTGCAGTTGGAGCGCAGTGGAATACTGCAGGGGTGAATTGCTGCGCCCTGCAGTTGGAGCGCAGTGGAATACTGCAGGGGTGAATTGCTGCGCCCTGCAGTTGGAGCGCAGTGGAATA
>CAIXTT010000059.1 GCA_903922455.1 uncultured Bacteroidota bacterium
ATGGGAAAATCGAAGATTTTATTCCTACTACGTAATTGGAAAATCGAAGATTTTATTCCTACTACGTAATGGGAAAATCGAAGATTTTATTCCTACTACGTAATTGGAAAATCGAAGATTTTATTCCTACTACGTAATTGGAAAATCGAAGATTTTATTCCTACTACGTAATTGGAAAATCGAAGATTTTATTCCTACTTCTTAATTGGAACTGCGTTGATAAAATCGTCAGAGACATTCGCCGAAGGCATTCGTTACAACGTAACATTCGCCCGAAGGGCATTCGTCACAGACATCAGGGGTATTTTTAGATTTGGCATAAATCGGCATAACAAGTTTTTTTTCGAAAGCTATCGGTTGCATAGATTTGAAAGAAAAAATGAACCCCGTAGAATTACAACTCCAGCAATTTCGGAATTATTTAGAGCAGAGAAGATATAGCAAGAACACCATTAAAACATATCTGGAATGTTTGCGTGTATTTATTGCGTTTCATTCTACAAAATTACTCAGCGAAATAACACTTGAAGACGTATACCTTTTTAACACAGAGTATATTTTAAAAAAGAATTGCTCTGCGAGTTATCAAAATCAGGTAATCAATTCTATTAAGTTGTTTTATCGCTCGCAATACAAAAAGAAGTTAGATATAGATCAAATTGAGCGTCCACGCAGGGAGAAGAAATTACCGAATGTGTTGAGTAAGCAAGAGGTAAAACGAATAATACAAGCTCCTGTTAATTTGAAGCACAAGTTAATGTTGTGCCTAATTTACGCTTGTGGTTTGCGAAGAAGTGAGTTACTCAATCTTGTGCCGCGTGAGATTCATTCTGACAGAAATTTGCTAATCATAAGACAATCGAAAGGCAAGAAGGATCGTATTGTCCCGATAAGCAATAATTTAATTGAGCAATTACGGGAGTATTATAAGATTTACAGACCGAACGTATATTTATTTGAGGGACAAACACCAGGAGAACGTTACAGTGATCGAAGTTTACAATTGGTGTTAAAATCCGCAGTCAATAAGGCCAAGATTAATAAACCAGTAACCTTGCATTGGTTGCGTCATAGTTACGCCACTCATTTATTGGAATCTGGAACAGACCTCCGTTACATTCAGGAACTATTGGGGCACAGCAGCAGCAAGACTACAGAAATCTACACCCACGTGAGCATCCGAAACATTCAACAAATCCGATCGCCATTTGACGATTTGTAAATAAAACCATTACCTTTAGCTAACCGCAACAAACATTCGCCTATCGCGCTCTAATGACATGTATTGGGTAGGTTTATAGCGTGTATAAGTAAGTTATGCACAATAAAAAGAGAAAAACATGAAAACATTAGCATTAGTGGCTTTAATTATGCTGAGTGTTTTTACAAATGCTCAAACAGTGAGTGATTATAATGGAAATGTTTATCCTGTAATCACCATTGGTAATCAAAAATGGATGGCGAGAAATTTACGAACCACCCATTTCAGTGATGGAAGTCCGATTACAAACGCTGGATACAACAATTGGTATTTTGACCCTTTGGCTGAACCGCGGTATTGTGAGACAATTATCCCACCAAACACCTCAGATGCTGCTGCCTTAGGCTATTGGTATAACTTTCCAGCCGCAGGCGACACAAGAAATATTTGCCCGATAGGTTGGCACGTGGCAACAGATGCAGACTGGTATCAAATGGTACATTATTTAGACCCAAACTCCGATACATCTTCCATATCCACGCTAGAAAGTACTATTGCAGGTGGTATGTTGAAGGACACCATTATGTGGGTCTCTCCAAATATTGGAGCAACCAATTCTACAGGATTTTCAGCAATTGCAGTAAGCTCTATTAATGGTAGTATTCTGTGGCCTGCAGGCCATGTTTGTTGTCAGGGTTTGAATGCCTCCTTTTGGTGTGGTGGCCCCGCATGGTATCCGGGCCTGATTTGTTACGATCGAAGCTTGGATTATATGCAAGCAAATATTACTCGAAACACAGATAACTATTCAAACGGCAAATCGATTCGTTGTGTCTGTGATACCATTGCTCTTACTTCTATTGAAGATAATAATTATCAAATAAAACTTCAAGCTTTCCCAAATCCAGCTAATGAAAGAATTAATATTTCTACAGAGCACAAAACACTAGGGAACATCATAATCTATAATACTATTGGAATTATCGTTTACACAGCTAGCTCAAAAGAAAGCCACAAATTAATAAATGTATCTAATTTTACTGACGGGATTTATTTAATTGCGTTACCCGATTTAAATAAAACATTTAGGATAATTATAAAGCATTAATTTACTGTGCATAACAGCACCTACAAGAAA
>CAIXTT010000060.1 GCA_903922455.1 uncultured Bacteroidota bacterium
CATCAAAACATAAATCAATGCCGTAAACTATATATTTCGGCAGACATCTAGAAGCTAGAAGCCAGCAGTTTACCCTGCTGTCGGAACAAAGTGGAGTACTGCAGGGCCAGCAGCCTAATGCGCTTCCAACCAATTATCCCCCGTACCCGCTTCTACAAGAACAGGAACACTCAACGGCATCGCTTCCTGCATATGTTTTATGACGAGTGAACGCACTTCGTCTTTCTCTTCTAACGGTACATCAAAAACGAGTTCATCATGCACTTGTAATACCATTTTCGATTTTAGATTTTTATCGGCTAGGGCTTTGTGTAAATGAATCATCGCTACTTTGATCATATCTGCTGCTGAACCTTGAATGGGTGCATTGATAGCATTGCGCTCTGCGAAACCACGTACGGTGTGGTTTTGGCTGTTGATGTCGCGCAAATATCTTTTCCGGCCTAAAATGGTTTCTACATAACCTAACTTTCGCGCCGACTCAATCGCTCCATCCATATAATCTTTGATGAGTGGATATTGAATAAAATAATTTTCGATGATGCTGGCCGCTTCTTTGCGCGGAATGTTTAAACGTTCCGAAAGACCAAAAGCACTGATGCCATAAATAATTCCGAAGTTCACCATCTTCGCTTTGCGTCGCATGTCAGAATCAACATCCGCTAATTCCACTCCAAAAACTTTGGAAGCCGTAGCGGTGTGAATATCTAAATTTTGATGGAAGGCCTCAAGTAAACTGGGATCTTGACACAGATGCGCCATGATGCGTAATTCGATTTGTGAGTAATCGGCGCTGAGTAAAAGATGGTCTTTATCTCTGGGTACAAACGCTTTTCTTACTTCTCTTCCTCGTGTTGTGCGAATCGGAATATTTTGCAAGTTGGGATTGTCGCTACTGAGTCGGCCCGTTACCGCTACTACTTGATTAAAGGAAGAATGAATACGTCCTGTTGTCGAATTCACCATTAACGGTAAGGCGTCAACGTAAGTGCTCTTTAGTTTTACAATTTCACGATAATCTAAAATTAAATTTACTATGGGATGCTTACCACTGAGCTTACTTAAAATATCTTCACCAGTTGCATATTGTCCGGTCTTGGTTTTTTTAGGCTTCTCGTCAATTTTTAATATTTCAAATAAAATATCTCCCACTTGTTTTGGCGACGAAATATTAAAAGGTGTTCCCGCCATTCCTTGAATCTCGCCATCGAGTTTAGCGATATCACCTTCTAACACTTTGCTCAATTCTTTTAATGCACCAATATCCAATCGAATTCCTTCTTGTTCCATAGCACTAAGTACAGGAATCAATGGAATTTCTACTTCTGCTAAAAGTTTGCTGGTTTGTGTTTCTTCCAACATCGGAATAAACTTTTCTTTCAACTGCAACGTCACATCCGCATCTTCAGAAGCATATTCAGCAATTTGCTCAATGGAAACATCACGCATACTTCCCTGGTCTTTTCCTTTTTTACCAATCAAGGTTTCGATGGAAACTGGTGAGTAACCTAAATACGTTTCAGCTAAAATATTCATGTTATGTCGCATCTCTGGTTGTATGAGATAATGCGCCACCATCGTATCAAATAATTTTCCTTTTACTTGTATTCCATAGCGTGAAAGAATATTCATATCGTATTTTATATTTTGACCAATCTTTAGAATGTTTTCGTTTTCATAAACGACTTTAAATTCATCCACGATTACCTGCGCTTCATTGCGATCTTTGGGAATCGGTACATACCATCCTTCATGCACTCTTACACTGAAAGAAAGTCCAACAAGTTCTGCTTGCATGGTATCGATCCCTGTAGTTTCCGTATCAAAGCTGATTTCTTGTTGCTGTAGTAAATGAGCAATTAA
>CAIXTT010000061.1 GCA_903922455.1 uncultured Bacteroidota bacterium
AACAGGAGAAACCTGCAAATTCACCATTAAAGGAATGGCGACTCTAGGGTTAAAATACGAGAGCAAAACTCCGTTTACAGAGGTAGTCATGGCAAAACATGAAAAAGCTCCTTTCGATTTAAAACTCATCTGCAAAATTGCAGATTGCCATGATGGTACTGCTGAACTACAATTATTTTTTGATGCTGATTTAAATCCCTTCTTAAAAATGATGGCCGAAAAACCATTAGGCAACTTTTTAAATTTATTGGTGCGGAAATACCAAAGTATGCATGCTGCTTAATTCAACCCTTACTTTACAATCATTCGAGTATGAGGATGAATACAACGTTTCTGCTTACCATCTACCCCAATGATGGCAGCTCCTTCTTTATCCACCTCAACTAAAATTCCTACGAAAAAATCTTCGTTCGATACAAACTTACTTTCCGCCCCTGCTTTATAAAGTAATTTTTGGTAATCTTCAGCTATTAAATCATATTTTCCTTTCAAAAGTTGCTGATAATCAGACCAAATCTCTTTAAAAAGCTTAGTAATCTCCAATTCTGGATTATATCTATGGTTGCTTGCTATTCTCAATGAGGTACCAGGAGTTTCGTAATTAAAATCAAAATGCAGTTGATTCAAATTAATGCCGATTCCAGCAATTACCGAGGAGATTAGATTTCCCCGAATGCTGTTCTCGATGAGAATTCCAGCTACTTTTTTATCGCCAATTAAAATATCATTTGGCCACTTAATTTTCACATCGTCATTGACAGTTGAAGCAATATACCTTACTGTTGCGCAGGCTATTGCCTTATTCAAGTAATATTGGTTTTCAACAGAAAAATTCGGAGGCAAAAACAATATTGAAGCGTAAATACCGTCTCCTGGAAGACTCTGCCATGAATTCCCTCTCTGTCCGCGCCCCATCGTTTGCTCCAGGCTAATGACGACTGTGCCCTCCTCTAGTGAATTATTATCAAACAAAGTCTGTAAATAATTGTTAGTAGAATCAACAGAAGAGAGCACGATTAAATTCATATCGGGACTAAAAATGAGTAATTTTGCAAAAATACGTTAATAGAACGGAATGGTAAAAAGTGCTGCTGCAAGAATTAGGAAAACTGAAGTCATTGACGACTTTTTAGTCAATGGGGTAATTAAAGGTTTACAAGATCGAAAAGCAAAAGAAATTGTAGTGATGGACCTAAGAAACATTGGCGGGGTCGTATCTGATTTTTTCATCGTGTGTCAAGGGGATTCGTCCACTCAAGTAGAAGGAATCGCAAGATCTGTAGAAGAAACAGTATTAATAGAATGCGGGGAAAATCCCGAACATATTGAAGGAGTTAAAAATGCGCTATGGGTGTTAATCGACTATATAAACGTAGTGGTTCATATCTTCCAACCCGAACAAAGAGATTATTACGGAATTGAACGTCTTTGGGCAGATGCGGAAATAGTAAGAATTACAGAAAATAATTGAATCGTTAAGCGTTTATTATAGACCTTAACACTTAAGAAGAGAACGAAAAACATGTCTGAGCAAAGTCAACCGGAAGAAAAGAAAAAGCCTTTCAACATTTCCCAGAAGCAAAAACAACCACGCTTCAATTTTAATTTTTATTGGATTTATGGTATCATTCTCCTGATGCTTATTGGGATCAATTTGTTTGATTGGGGAAATCACCCAAAAGAAGCAACGTGGTC
>CAIXTT010000062.1 GCA_903922455.1 uncultured Bacteroidota bacterium
GCAAAAGCTTCCCAATCGCTCCAAATTTTTTCGCATTTTTTCACATCATGGCCATTGGCTTTACACCCATCCATGAATTGATCGCGCATTTTATTGAGAACGTCCAATTGTTTTTTACCCATTGCTTTTCGCAAGGTATCGGCTTGTCCTTTGGTGAAGTTGGCTAGTTTTTGCGACAACAACATCACCTGCTCTTGATACACGGTAATACCATACGTTTCTTCGAGGTATTCCTGCATCGCCTCCAAATCATATTCTACTGGACTACGACCATGTTTCCGATTAATAAAATCGGGAATATAAGCCATGGGACCTGGACGAAATAAGGCATTCATGGCAATTAAATCTTCGAGCTTATCGGGCTTAAGATCCTTCAAATGCTTTTGCATTCCGACCGACTCAAACTGGAAAGTTCCGTTGGTTTCACCGCCTTGATACAACTCAAAAGTTTTAGCATCATCGAGCGGAATTTTATCAATATCGATAACGACATTGTGATTTTCTTTAATCAAACGTAAAGCATCGCGAATGATGGTTAGTGTTTTTAATCCTAAAAAATCCATCTTGATAACACCGGCATCTTCAATGACACGTCCATCAAATTGTGTAATTAAAAGTTCTGTTTCCTTTGAGGTAGCCACCGGAATAATTTCTTTCAGATCCATCGGAGCGATGATAATTCCCGCTGCGTGAATTCCAGTATTTCGAACAGAACCTTCGAGGATGAGTGCTTCTTTCAACACTTGAGCACGAAGATCTTTCCCTCCCAAAATTGCTCTTAATTGTTTCACTTGATCCAGCTCTTCGGGATTTAAGCCTTCCTTTTCTTTTAAACTTTTCGCACCATCCATTGGAGCATTCATCACGCGCTTTAATTCTATACCTGGGCGTTCAGGAATTAATTTAGCAAGCAAATTTGCATCGGGAAGTGGAAGATCCATAACACGTGCTACGTCTTTGATACTCATCTTCGCCGCCATGGTACCATAGGTAATAATTTGCGCGACTTGATTTTTTCCGTATTTATCTACCACATAATCGATCACTTTCTGACGACCTTCGTCATCAAAATCCGTATCGATATCGGGCATGCTTTTACGATCGGGATTTAGGAATCGCTCGAACAGTAATTTATATTTGATGGGATCAATATTGGTGATGCCGATGCAATATGCAACAGCAGAACCCGCGGCGGAACCACGACCAGGACCAATGAATACGCCGATGTCTCGACCTGCTTTAATGAAATCGGCTACAATCAAAAAGTAACCGGCAAAGCCCATGGTTTTAATCGTAAACAATTCGAAATTCAAACGCTCTTCAATTTCAGCATCTAATTGTCCGTAACGATTGAGCGCGCCTGTATAAGTCAAGTGATGCAAATACTCATCCTGCGTTTTAAACTCTACAGGTACTTGAAAATTGGGAAGAAGAATATCTTGCTTGAGACGTAATACTTCCACTTTATCTACAATCTCATTCGTATTATCTATCGCTTCAGGAACATCGCTAAAAAGTTCCTTCATTTCATTCGTCGACTTAAAATAAAATTGATCATTAAAAAAAGCGAAACGTTTCCCGCGCATGGAGGACTCATCTTCGGAAAAATCCTTCATGGTAGGAGTGCTTTGTTTTTCACCAGTATTGATGCATAACAAAATATCATGCGCATTAAAATCTTCTTGATTCACGTAATGCGAATCGTTAGAAGCAATCATCTTCACATTATATTTTTTTGCGAAGCCAATCAACACTTCATTCACGATGGCTTGCTCGGGAATATCGTGACGTTGCAA
>CAIXTT010000063.1 GCA_903922455.1 uncultured Bacteroidota bacterium
GGGAATGCAATTCAGGGTGTAGAGTGGGCAATAAATCAACCCAATTTTTATTTATTAATTGCTCTGAATAGTATTATCGTTGTCCTTTCCTTCCTCCTGTTTCCTTACCTTTGGCGTGATTAAAATTGAATAGTGTGAAATCAAATATAGCAAGAGCTTGGTGGTGGAAAATTGCAGCACTCGTACTACTTTTTTTTACTTATTATGAAGGATTTTTAGGGGAGATTCCTCGAATGCCTATTCTCAATGAGACCATCCGAAATCTATACTTCCATGTAACGATGTGGATGGCGATGTTAGTTTTGATGATATGTAATGCTTTTTATGGTATTCTATATCTAAATAAATCAGATTTATACTTTGATTTAGTAGCTGATGAAAGCGCTCGAATAGCGATGGTTTTTGGAGTAGCTGGACTCTTAACGGGAATGGTTTGGGCTAACTACACGTGGGGAGCTCCTTGGGTAAATGATCCACAATTAAATGGAACGGCAGCTTCCTTATTAATTTATGCCGCGTATTTCATTTTAAGAAATGCGATTCCGGACGACTCAAAACGTGCACGATTAGCAGCAGTATATGGTATTTTTGCATTTGTGATGATGATTGTATTTATCATGGTATTGCCAAAAATGACCGATTCACTTCATCCCGGTAAAGGTGGAAATCCAGGTTTTAACAAATACGATCTTGATGCTAATATGAGGATGGTATTTTATCCTGCAGTTATTGCTTGGACTTTGTTAGGTGTTTGGATGATGAGTTTGCGAGTGCGTATTCGAAAAATAGAATGGAAAAATGAAGATCAATAAAAGCATGAAGAAAAACTTAACTCTAATGTCAATCGTTATAACTTCTAATGCCTTTGCACAAGAAGTAGAGATGGCCGACACCATGCGATCTGAAGGAAAAATATATGTGGTGGTTGCCGTTGCTTTTATTTCGTTAGCGATTCTTAGTTTTTACATGATTCGCATCGAAAGAAAAGTGACGAAGTTGGAAAAGGAAATGAAAAAGTAATATTACAAATCATGAAGAAAATTCACATCATTGGTATTATCATAATTGCTGTTGCACTTGCTGTCGTGGTAAGTACCATTAGTAATTCCAGTACCTATGCTCCTTTCAAAACTGCGATCGAGAACGAAGGCAGTACATTTCATGTGGTCGGCAAATTAAATAAGGAAAAAGATTTTATTTATAATCCAGAAGTGAATGCTAATCTATTTGGATTTTATTTGGTAGACAATGAAGGATTAGAGAAAAAAGTTTTATACAATGGAAGCAAGCCACAGGATTTTGAGCGTTCAGAGCAAATCGTGGTGGTAGGTAAAATGGATGGAGATGAATTTCACGCCAGTCAAATTTTAATGAAGTGCCCTTCTAAATACAACGGAAATCAGCAAGACCAATTGAAGGCAGTTTCGGGCGAAACAGATGTCGCGAGTTAATTATAAAGGAAGAAAATAATGGAAATTCAATACCAAGGAGAACATCTTGGATTCGGCGTACTTGGAAATATTTTAATCATTTTATCTTTTGCAGCTGCACTTCTATCTGCTATTTCCTATTATTTTGCTTTTAAACAAAAATCAGAAATTTCAAATTCATGGAATCCTCTTGCACGCCTCAGCTTTGGTGTGCATGCTGTTTCTGTATTCGGAATTATTTTCTTGATATACTATTTAATACACGGACATTTTTTTGAGTATTACTACATCTGGCAGCATTCAAATTCTGTATTGCCCATGAAATACATGTGGGCATGCTTATGGGAAGGGCAAGAAGGCAGTTTTTTAATTTGGACTTTCTGGCATGTCGTATTATCTTTTTTCATCATTAAAAAAGCGGGAACATGGGAAGCACCGGTCATGTTTACGATGATGATTATTCAAACTTTTTTGGCCTCTATGCTTTTAGGTCTTGAATTTTCTGGGATTAAAATTGGTTCCAATCCTTTTATTCTTTTGCGTAACCACGCCGACTTTGCTAATCTCCCATTTATTCAAATGGCCGATTATTTAAGTAAGATTAAAGATGGAAGAGGATTAAATCCGTTGTTACAAAATTATTGGATGGTGATTCACCCTCCTACCCTGTTTCTGGGCTTTGCGGCAACCGCTATTCCTTTCGCTTATGCGGTTGGAGGGATGTTAACAGGTCGTGTGAAAGAATGGGTTAAACCCGCGCTTCCATGGTCTTTATTTGGCATTCTGATTTTAGGTACTGGTGTATTGATGGGCGGTGCTTGGGCATACGAATCATTAAGCTTCGGTGGTTTTTGGGCTTGGGATCCTGTAGAAAATGCGAGTTTAGTTCCTTGGTTAGTGTTAGTGGGTGCCACACACGTCATGATCATTTTTAATAAGAATGGAACTTCATTGCATAGCTCTTATATTCTTTGTACACTTTCTTTTATCCTCGTATTGTACTCCACATTTTTAACACGAAGTGGAATTTTAGGTGATACTTCCGTGCATGCCTTTACGGATTTAGGGATGAAGGGACAATTGTTGATTTATATGGTTTTCTTTTTCGTATTAGCAGTTTTCTTAAGTATCAAAAACCGAAAACTACTTTCTACTCAAACGGAAGAAGACCCCGTAAGTAGTCGTGAATTTTGGATGTTTATGGGGATGTTGATTTTAGTGATCTCAGCTATTCAAATCAGCATTACCACTTCTATTCCGGTGATCAATAAATTGTTCAATTTGAAGATGGCACCTCCAGCCGATGCCATTGATTTTTATAATTCTTGGCAAATACCTTTGGCAGCAGTGATTGCTTTACTGATGTCGATGGGACTTTACTTTAAATGGAAGCAAACCGATATGAAGAGTATGGCAAAAAAGCTTTTACTCTCATTCGTTGTTTCACTACTCATTACCATTGGCGTTCATTATTATTTTCAATTCGATCGCATACAGTTAATCTTATTGTTATTTACTTCTACATGGGCATTCACGGCTAACCTCGATTATTTTATTCGTGTACTCAAGGGAAATATTGCAAAATCAGGAGCGAGTATTGCTCATATGGGAATCGCATTTATTTTATTGGGATCCTTAATTGCGAACAGTGAAAAAACAGTGATTAGTCAAAATCGCTTAAATGTTGATTTAGGAAAAGATTTCCCTAACAA
>CAIXTT010000064.1 GCA_903922455.1 uncultured Bacteroidota bacterium
GCAATGATGACTAATACAATTAATGAAGTAATGAGTCGAAGGTAGTTGGGATCAACACCTGCGGATAATGCGCCGGCAATGGCTAATCGGAAAAGGATGCAACCGCATGCAACCGCGATGAGGTGTATATAAATATTTTGTCGAACTTTTTTTCCAAAGAGAGCTTCACCCATCATCACCGCCCCTAATCCGGAAATCACAATTCCAATTCCCATATTGATATCGGCAAATCCCTGGTATTGGGTGATAAGCGATCCGCTCAATGCTGTGAGTGCATTGGCTATTGATAATCCAATCACTTTCATGCTCGATACGTTAACACCCATCGCACGTACCATGGCTTCGTTGTTTCCCGTTGCCCGCATAGCAATACCGAAGTCGCTTTTTAAGAGATAGCGAAGCAGTACAGTGATAAATAGTAAAAATGCAAGTAAAGCAAATATGGATTTGCTTAGTGCCGAACCAAACGGAATTAAGGTGAAGAAGGAAGGTGTATCGATCAATGGTAAATTGGGTCGACCAAGTAAAATTAAATTAACAGAGTATAACGCAGTCATGACTAAAATTCCAGCCAACAGCGCATTTACTTTTAGTAAAGTATGGATGAGTCCGCTGCACATTCCTGCAAGAGCTCCAGCCACCGCCGCAATACTCATAGCATAAAGTGGATGCATGCCCGAGGTAATGCAAATGGCCGTGACCACACCACCTAATGCATAACTTCCATCCGTGGTGATGTCGGGAATATTGAAGATGCGCAGTGAAATATAAATTCCATATCCTAATCCCGCAAAAGCAAGCCCTTGTAAAATGGCCGTGAGAAGGAAGGCTGCGTTCATCTTGCTAAAATAGTATTTATACTTTAATTGTTCTTAAAAATGACAGTTGTACCCCTTCATTTTGTTCGGGGGCGTAAACCCATAAGACGACAATTCATTGATAAATCTATGAATTGTCGTGATTAGCACTGACATTAATTTTGAGGCAATTCTTAGGCAAAATTATCTAATACCAGTTATATATAACAAGTAGTCTAATTAATTATACACAAAAGGGAGCATATTTCGAGCAATAAATATTAATAATATTAAGTTTCGTTCGGTACAGTGCGGAGGTCGTCCACGCAACAGCGCGAACCGATTTTTGCTGAACCGATGAAGTAAAGAGATAGCACAAATGATTGTTCAGTGGTTGCGAAAGAAAATAGAAAGCAGAAACAGCAAAAATGGGTTGGTGTTGGGTGGCGTGCTTTCTTTGGTTACTTTCTTTTCACGTAAAAGAAAGTAACAAGTAAAATGAGATTGAAATCTTCATTAAAACTAAAATTTATATTTAAAATAGGGCTGCCAACTTTTTTGGCTTTATTTTTTGTAGGATAAGTTTATTGGGTGAGTACCGTGAATGAGCTGTCAGGAGTTATTTTAAATTGCTTGGCAACTTGTTCGTTCATTACCTTTTTTCGATTGTTTACAAGTTGAGGTTGTAGATTTTTGGTAGATTTTTCTTTTAAGAACTGCGCTGCTTGTACCCCCGATTGAAATCCCCACTGATACATGTCGGCACCAAAGCTAGCTAAAGCTCCTCTGCTCACCAATCCTGCTTCGCTGGTGATGATCGGAATGTTTTTATCGTTGCATGATTTCACTACGGTTTCAAAGGAAGAAAAAATAACATTGTCGGGCAGTGCAAAGAATACATCAATGTTTTTGCTGAGCAATGATTCAGTGATGAGTTGAGTCTCCGATGAATTGGTAACAGGGATCGCTGCTAATTCAATTCCCATTTTTTCGCAACTTGCTTTAAGTCGATTTAATGCATCGATGCTTTGCGATTCGGATGCACTGTAAATGGTTCCCACTTTTTTAGCAGATGGAAATAATTGTTGAATGAGTGCAGCAGAAGTGTCAATATAATCTAAGGTTTCATAAACACCGAATAAGTTGGGTGGATTTTCTCCAGCTTTATTGGTGAGTCCAGCAATGTCAGGACGAGGTGCTACCATCATAAAAATTGGAATTTCTTTGTTACGCTGAACGGTGTTGATAGTAGACAAGGTTGTATTAGTAGCAATAAAGGTAGGTTGTTGTGAAATAACATAATCCACTGCCTGCAATAATACAGCTTGATCCCCTTGCGCATTTCTGTAAATTATTTTTAAGGTGCCTCGGTCTTCGCTGTATCCTGAATTTTTAAGGGCATCGTAAAATCCAGTTCGAGCTTGTGCCAATGTAGCATCTTCAACAAAATCGATGAATCCAATAACGGGAACATCTTTAGCTCTGTTGGATTGACAAGCTGAAAGGAGAAAATTTAAACTTAGTAAAACAAGAATTATGATGCGTGAACCATTTATTTTTTTCATTTTTTATTTCTTTGGAATAAAGATAGCAAGTACAAATTATATTCCTTGTCAATTGTTGAAATTAGTTGTCTTCAAAAAATAAATAGACTTTTTGAGGGAGATTTCCTTACGCAACAGAAGGTTCGTTCGTTTTCTTAGCTTCAATAAGCTCAATCATTTGTCCCATCACGCTCGAATAAAAAGGCTCTTTCATTTCTTGTAGGAGCAAGGCAAAGTGAGCCGACTCATTTTTCTTTTTCGATTTACCCAATTTCGCACAGAAGTATTTATCCAATATCTCCCAAGGATGTTCCCCTTTATTTTTGCGATAGGATTTAGCTCTGTCGAAACAAGTGTAGGCTTGCTCAACATCATTAAATACAAAATGTTGTAAGCCTTTCCATTCTAAAAGTAAAACTGAAATCTCCTGACGATGTCGGCCCATGTCTTCTGCCAATTGCTGCAATTGTAAAAAACGTTCGGTTGGAATGGTTTCTCCTTGCAACACTTTCAAGGCAAAAAGTAAACTACGATATTCACTCAGTCGGATCCAATTATTGCGAGACGATAAACTTCGGGTACTGGCTTTGTAGATAAGATGCTCTGCTTCGTTGAGGCATTTAATGGCCGCATCAATTTTTCCAGCATCGGTTTCAATGATGCAACGAATAAATCGGAATCCCGGGCGCTCATCATGCAATTCTTGATGTTTAGCTTCCAGTTCCGCTGCATCGAGCCATGCCAAACGCTGTTCTTTGTTGGAAGAAACGCTGTACTGTGCGAGTACCGTAAATATTTTTCGTTTTGCTTCAGGAAGAAAGTGAAGCATTTCTTGATGTGTAGTTTGTAAGTAATCAAGGTAGGTAGCTAAATATCGGTATGGCGATGCCGTTAGTAAACTAGCTCGTATAATTTTTAAGAGCAGATGATATTTGTTGAGTGTGGAAGAAGCTAATGTAAGGAGCACTCCCAATTCTTCATATACTTTTACAACTTGTTCTTCTTGTTGTTGTCCTTTGTCGGCCGATTGTTCCAGGCGAATTAATTCAAATCCTAATCGCACTTCACGCTGTCGTTGTCGTTGTCGCTCCACTAAGGTATCGTACTTCTCAATAAATTTTTCGATTCCGTCACCTTGATGTACTACTTCTAAAAAATGGGTTTGTTGTCGATACAAGCACAATAATATTTCTTCCGATTCCGCATTTTCGCATTTGTTTTCAAACGATTCTAATTCACTCGTCAAGGAAAGCGCAGGATGAATTTGAATGGCTTGTCCTAGCTCTACATATTCTTTGAAGAGCGGTGTGAAGTTGGATTTTTCAGCGATAAATTGTTTGTATTCATTGCTCAAAATAAGTTGTCCAATTTCCCGGTCAATCTCAGAGAAGTAGGCTCTAAATTCACCCGCTTTGAGTCGTTTGAAGCGTCCTTTCGACAACGCAAAGGGGTCGAAACCGGTAGATGTTCGGTACATGTCCAGCAGCGATTCTACGATTTCATAGTGTTCGGGGCTAGCTCCTTCACCTAACTTTTGAACCACAAAGTCGAGGACGGTCTTATCTTTCGGAAGTCGAAACAATTGAAATGACGCTTCTTGAGAGTTTCTTGGCTCGGCTGAGTTCATGGTTGGCAGTTAATTCTCCTACCTCAATTTTTTGAGTGGGAGGAATCCCTTACGCTTATAAAACTATTACCTTCGTTGCCCTGCCCTCATATCCCCATGAAAAAAATACTAACATTGTTATGCACGTTGTTTTTTGGGATTCAATCTCTCAACGCGCAATCTACCCAACCCGTTATTGGCCTTGCCGATGAACGCGAATTGGTCTATGCTTTCAAGCATGCCTACATCGTAATCGAACCCGGAAATATCTTGAAAGATGCCATCTTACTTATTCAAAAAGGTAAAGTAATTGGCGTTGGAAATGCAATCAATATTCCAGCCGATGCCATCGTTTATGATTTGAAAGGACAGTATATTTATCCTTCTTTCATCGATGCTTACACCGACTATGGTCAGGAAGATACGAAAGCATCTACTCCATTAAACCGTCGTGAACGCAAACCGCAAGCAGAGTCGAATTCAACAGGTGCTACCAGTTGGAATCAAGCTATTCATCCGGAATTTGATGCGTATGTAGCTTTCGATGCTAATGCAAAAGAAGCACAAGAATTTCGTAAACTTGGTTTTGGTATAGGGTTGTCGTTACGGAAAGATGGTATTGCGAGAGGTACAGGCACTGTTGTGCTGATGGGTGATGGTGATATCCATAAACTCATATTAAAAGACAAAGCAGCAAATGCTTTTTCATTTAATAAAGGAACCTCAACACAAGATTATCCTTCTTCCTTGATGGGAAGTATTGCCTTGATTCGTCAAAC
>CAIXTT010000065.1 GCA_903922455.1 uncultured Bacteroidota bacterium
AGTAGAATTTATCAAACGAATTCTCAACCGTATTATGTACTTCTCGACCATCAAGGTAAATTATTAGCCAAGCCCGTTGGCTATACACCCGATGCAGATACTTACAAAAAGTATTTAGAAGAAGGGAAGTGTAGATTTAAAGGGCGATAACAAATCTTGAAATATCAATTCAATAAAAATTGTTTTTGATCGATAAAATAGAATCCCTGAAGATGCTTATCATCTTCAGGGATTTTTTTATAAATCTCTTTTATTAAAAAGTTTAATGGCTAATCTAAGAGGAGCTAATATCCAAATTAACATCACTCCGCTTGCTAAAAGAACTCCTTTACCACTGCTAAAAAGATCTTGAAGCATTGCTCCAGTGTATCCCATCAATGCGGATACATCCAGTTGCAATAATACTATTACTCTTGCAAGATCAATTGGGTTTAAAGAGATCATTGTAAGGGTTAGTGTTTCCATTGGATAATCAATGTAGGCAAACATGATCATCAACATCAAAGCATCGTAGATGAACGTAAAATAAAACCAAAGTAGTAGCGATAATCCAATACCTCTTGCTTTATCTCTTGTGAGAAGCGCCGCGAGTAAGGCCAAAGAAACAAATGCCATCGTGAGTCCGCAAGATACGATAAGGAGTGAAAGGGCAGCCTTCCCTGGAGCAAAAAGTAATAGTGGAATTCCAAGTCCAATAACCAGCGCTACAATTAGTGAAATGCAAAGCCCCCAGTATTGACTGTATAGAATAGTTTTTCTTTGGATGGGTTGAGCTGATAATAGCTCGATGAACTCATAAGAATTGTAAAAGTAGATCGTAGAAAAAATTAAACTTAATAACGGACTAACGAGGAGAACTATATTGAGTAGGCTTGCAATTCCTTTAGTGGGATCTCCGCTCATGCTAAATAATCCAAAGGAAGTAGCTAATAGAAAGAGGGTATAAAAAAGAACCATTCTATTCTTTAAAATATCGAGCAAAACATATTTTAGTAAACGAAGAAGTAAATATTTCTTGGTTGAAGTTCTCATTTTAATGGTAGACGGATCATCATGTTTTAATAAAATTGCGGATGCGAAAGTTCCTGAACCTTCTATCTGATTCCTATGTTGATTCCCCAACTTATTTTCAAATTTACGCATTTCCATCATTGATCTTCTAAGAAAGGTTGTTTTGCAACTCCATTATTCGAGCAATTGCTTTTGATAAATTTATAGACCCTGTTTCAGATTTTAGCTCTTCCACTTTTTTGAAGAAAACTATTTTGCCCTCATTGAGATAAATAATTTTATCAGTTAGTTCCTCCAGATCACTTAAAATATGGGAAGTGATGAGAACAAGTTTCCCTTTCGTTAACTCCTTTTTTAATTTCTCTTTCAGTATTTCTGAGGAGATGGGATCCAGTCCTGCTGTGGGTTCGTCCAGAATTAATATTTCTGGATCAAACATGAATGCCAAACAGGCACTCACTTTTTGTCGCATTCCACCGCTCAAAGAGCGCATGGTTTTATTTTCAAATTTGAAAATATCAAATGAATGAAGTAACTCTTCATCCAACTTTGTGTAAGTGTCTTTTCGAACTTCTTTAATCATTTCAAAAAGTTGCATCACCGTAATGTTGTCTGGATACCGTCCTATTTGAGGCATGTATCCGATATTACTGCGATGCAACCAAGAGCCAATGGTATTTACTCCTTCAATTTGTATTTTGCCCGAAGTAGGAACTACTAATCCCAATAAACATTTAATTAAAGTTGTTTTCCCAGACCCATTGGGGCCAATAAGGGCAATCGATTGCCCTTTCAAAAGTTCTAGATTTAATTGATCTAGAATTTTTGTTTTGCCAAACGATTTACTGATATTTTTAAATGCAATCAAAATTATTTCTTTTCTAATAGTACATTGTCAATAACATGAATAATTCCATTAGAAGCAGGAACCGTTCCAATGATTTTTGCTGTTTCATTGATAAATATTTCTCCATTCTTAATGGAGATTTTTACGTTTCCTAGATTGGCCATGTTTATGATTTGACCGTCTTTAAACATGTCTGTTTTATACACGGCTACCGCTACATGATATTCTAAAATATCACGAAGTTTATCTTTGTTTTCAGGTTTTACTAATGTTTCAACGGTTCCTTCTGGCAGTTTGTTAAAGGCATCATTCGTAGGTGCAAATACGGTGAAAGGACCTGCATTACTTAGGACATCTACATATTCTGCTGCTTTTACAGCGGCAACCAATGTAGTATGATCTTTACTTCCAGAAGCAACTTTAACAATGTCTTGTTGTGAGTCATCATCCTTTACAGCGGATTGGCCACCTGTCTCTGTGGATTCTTCTGTGCTGGGTGCCGAAGTGTTTTCTTCAGTTTTTGAACCGCAACTGTTGATGATCATCAAGGATCCTATAGCGAGACCCATGATGAAAATTGAAGCAATGTTTTTTTTCATTTTGTTGTTAGTTAATAGTGGTTAGATTACTTTTTGTTTGTATTACTAATGGCAAGCGGTTGGTTATCTAATGCAATCATTTTAATGATTGGTTTATGATCAATAAGATATTCAGGGGTCAAAGAAGGAATTATTTTTTCAGCTTTATCGAGTAAGTAAACCATAAAGCTTCTTAATAATAAAAGAGAAGGCGGAAGTTGTTCGACAATAACCGAGAAAAGGCTCACTGGACGATAGGGAATGTCTCCTTGTCCATCTCGATTTAAATCGTAGCCTTCGTATTTATCCCAATAGTTTGAATTGAAATTACTGAGCTGCGTTTCCCCATTGGTGCTAACATCAAATGTATTTCCTACGAAATTATTATGTTCAATAATATTATCTACACAACTCGATTGAATTCGTAAAGCCCAACCATTATTGCTGAATACATTGCTGGTCATATTTACTCGGTTACTTCCTTCCATGTAAATTGCTGCGGAGTTGTAAGTAAAGATATTCCCAGAGATTTCACTGTCGTTTATTTCCTTTAATAATAAACCATAGGCACTAGCTCCCCAATTATAATCGAATAGATTATTCTTCATGGTAACATGGTGTGAGTACATCACAGCCACCCCAGCTCCATTGTTAGAAAATTTGTTGTTTGTATAAATATTTGTGTGAGAAAACATAAAGTGCAAGCCATACCGTAAATTTTGATGTGAACTATTTTTGTTGATTTTACTGTTCGTTACAAATTCAAAATAGATTCCGTCACGATGATTCGTCACTTCATTGTTTTCAATGGAATTGCTATCTGCTTTCCAACAGTGTATACCATTTCCAATATTAGTTTCTGATAATACATTTCCAGAAATTAAATTGTTTTTCACATTGCAGTGATTAGTGTTTGATAAGTAAATTCCAAATGAACATTTTTCTACTTTGTTGTTTTCAATGGTAACATCCTTGCAAGCTAGCACTTTGATTCCGGCAATATCGATACTACTTAAATTAGAGCTATTTTTTATTGAGAATCCGCGAATTAAAACATGATTACTTTTAATAGTAATAATTTCGCATTTGAAATCACCGTCAAGAATAACTAAGCCTTTTGCAAGTAGTGAAATCGGTTTGGTGATGATTAGATTTCCCTGTTTGTAATGTCCAGGTTGAACTTCAATGGTGTCATAAGATGCAGCGGCATTTATGGCATTTTGAATGGATGGATAATTTGTTTTATTTCCGCAAGTAAGTACAGCAGCGTTCAGTTTGAAAGATCCAAACAGGATAATAATAACAAGTATGCTGTATGGGTACCTCATCGACTTAATAAACTTTACTTGTTTCGTTCCAAGTGATTGCTTTGCTCTGGGTGAGCTTGGAGGCGGTTTCAGTAAGTTGTTGTTGGTTACTGAAGGCAGCCACAGCACTACCCATAGGACTTTTTATTTCTTCTGATTGAAGATAAAATGCTTCATTCGCTAATACAAATCCAGATTCATTTCCATAGTCAACAAAGTAGATATGGTTAATTTGCGACTGTATTTTTTCGTTGTTTTTGATGTAGTTATTTAAGCAGTTAACATCATCGAATTTAAATAGCTTGTTTGTTTTTGTAATGATTTCGGCGCCAAATCTTGGATCCGTGATGATCATTTTGCAATTTGTACATTCATCTTTGCCTAAACGAATGGGGGCAGGTTGAGAAGTTCCACATGATCCTAAGCATAGTAAAATGAAAAGTGTGGCGACTTGAAATTTTTCTTTTTGTGATTTGGATTTAATTGGGTTTGACTTCTTATTGGACCATATGGTGTAAACCAAAACACTAACGGCAACAATGCTTGCAATCACAATTATCCATCCTCCGTGATCAGGCCCTGAGTAAGCCGTGAAGTTGAGTAAATTTTTATATCCAATAACAGGGGGTTGATAACTCATTCCAGGCACTTGAATGGCAGCATGGGGGTCTAAATTATGGCCGTAATCATAACCCCAACGATAAAAATCGTAGAGCGCTGCAACCCCATATATGATCCCAGTAAAGGTGTAAATTTTAAGCATCGATAACTTATTTGTTATCGCGGTTAAGACACCAATTGCAATATATATTCCTATTAGAATACCAATGTACTTCAATTCAGGAAACATCTCTTCCTTGATCAAACGCATTCCAATGTAATGATTCAATCCATTAATGATGTCGAATGCTCCGCTTAAGTGATTATGCCAAATTTTCATGTTTAAACCTTCTGGATATTGAGGTGCCCAT
>CAIXTT010000066.1 GCA_903922455.1 uncultured Bacteroidota bacterium
AGTTCATCTAAGCCCATCGATTTTACTGCGATATGAATGAGTTCTTCATCACTTACTCCTGCACTTAACTTTTGCTTTTTGAGAAAATATTTTCCTGCTTCCAACATCGAAGAAAGCGGAACTAATCCTACTAACTCAGATCCAGTTACTCTTTGTCCACGACGATAAGCACTTTCAAAACACTCTTCAAAAACGAGATGCAAAGGCGTTTCTCTGAATTGAGTGATGTTGATGGATACTTGTGCAATTCCATATTCTTCGATATACCATCCAATGGCCTTCACCCCCTTCAATGTTCCAGGAATTCGCACTTCATTCCCTGTAGCATCCAACACTTTTTTTCCATTTGCATCTACCTTCACTCGGCCCGCTTCACGAATATCAAAGGCAACGCTGTTCGCACGCTTCACCGATTTTGTGTTAAGATTAACATTATATGCAATGAGAAATTCACGCGCTCCAATGACAGTAGCACCTGTCTTCGCAGAAAATACAGCAGGACCATAATCCGGTTTCCATTGTGTTTCATTTATTTTATTGAAAAACCCTTCGTATTCTCCTGCACGGATAATGGAAAGATTACTTCTTTCTTTGTTGGATTGAGCTTCTTCATAGAGATAAATCGGGATGTTTAAATCTTTTCCTACTCTTTCTGCTAACTTCTTGCTCCATACAGCTGTCTCTTCCATCGTAATATTTGCAATGGGAATAAATGGACAAACATCAGTAGCTCCCATTCGAGGATGTTCCCCTTTATGTTTGCTCATGTCGATGAGTTGAGCAGCCATCTCGATGCCTCTAAAAGCGGCTTCCACAACGGCATCTGGCTCTCCCACGATCGTCATCACGGTACGATTGGTAGCTTTGCCAGGATCAACATTTAAAAGCTTAATACGATCTACCGAGCGAATCGCATCTGCAATTTGCTGCACAATTTTCTCGTCTCTTCCTTCACTAAAGTTGGGTACGCATTCAATAAGTTGTTTCATGTTGGATGAATTCTTTTGTAAAGTTCTTGATTATTTTATTTGATTTCTTGCTTTGATGTAATCGCTTACCAGGTAAGCAATGAGTTTCCCGGTTTTCAAATCGGTTTTTATATGTGACAAGATGGGCGCGGCTTCTGCAAGATGGAAATATTTTACATCGGAATTTGTTGCTACCCAATGTACGTATTGTCGAGCTTGAATGGTACTAATTCCACTGGAAGTTTTTGCACTTGATGGTATGTTCTGAATGATGTCGAAATCCAATTCGATTCCGACGGGAATTCCTTTATTGAATTGCACCGCTTTCATCACGGCCTCCTGAAAAGTTATTTCTTCTCTCACAAAAATCTCTTCAAACCAAGTTGCTTGCAATTTTTTGTTGTAGATGAAATCATCCATCACTTCAGAAATATTGAAGATTTCATGCAATCCTATTACTGAATATCGTTGCAAATATTCATCATTCACTGCATAGCTAAATGCATTACCACTATGTCTACCTTCCAACCTTCTGAAGTCGCTATGTGCATCGCAATTGATACATCCTATTTCTTGTTGGCCTTTATCTTTCATTGCCCTAGACAATCCTTTCAACAATCCGTAAGCATTATTATGTCCGCCACCAATGACGATGGCTTCCTTCCCCGCATCAAAAATGATTTTCAAAATAGAATTCACTATTTCGTCAATCTCAGACACCAGTTCTCTGGATCTTTGTAACATCTCACTGTTCTGAACATCTAAACTTTTCATTTCTTCCATCTCCTCAGAAAAGTCTACATGTCCTAACACGATAAGTTCATCTCCAAGAAAACGAGCATTGCTCTGAATATTGAGTAATGTACTTAAGGCAGGCTGCCAAGCAGAATAAGCACCCCCTCTTCCAAAATTAGCACGTACGCCTATGTCTTCTGGTAAACCCAGCAAAACATAACGCTCAGGCATATCCGTTAATGCTTGTTGCCAATTCTGTTTTTGATTCCACGGAATGGTTTTTACTTTTTCGCCAAGTCGGATTTCACCAACACGAGGTCGCGTAATTTCATTGATTTTTAGATGGTCATAAATGACTAAGTCCATGGTATAAATCGTCTATTGAAATTCACCATTTAACATAACAGAATCAATCAAATCACTTCCAAAAGAGTAAGGCAGTGAAGCAAGAGAAGGCAATTTTTTTGTGATAAATAAATTTGCTTGTTTCCCTTTTACAAAACTACCTGCTTGCTCCATCACACCCATCGCATATGCACTATTGAGTGTCGAAGCATTAATGGCTTCTTCCGGACTCATGCCTAAATATAAACAAGCCAATGTACAAACGAAGGACATTTTTCCGCTCGGACTTGATCCCGGATTAAAGTCAGATGCAAGGGCTACCGGTAATCCGGCATCAATCATTTTACGAGCAGGTGGATAATGAATTTTCAAAAAGAAAGCAGTACTCGGCAATAAAGTAGGCATCGTATCACTATCGAGTAAACATTTGATCTCATCATCGCCGGTACATTCGAGATGATCTACTGAAAGCGCATTGTGTTTCACTCCAACTTGAATTCCACCAGAAAAATCCAATTCATTCGCATGAATTTTCGGGCGTAATCCACGCTTTACACCTGCCTCTAAAATTCGATCTGTTTCTTCTACTGTAAAAAATCCACGATCACAGAAAACGTCATTGTAATCGGCGAGACCTTCGTCAGCTATTACAGGAATTAATTTATTTACGAGTAAATCGATGTACTCAGATCTTTTTTCTTTAAACTCAACGGGAAGTGCATGTGCTCCTAAAAAAGTGGATTTAATAATTAATGGAGAAGATGCTTTCAATCTTTTAATGACACGAAGCATTTTTAGTTCTGCTTCATACGTAAGTCCGTAACCACTTTTAATTTCAATGGCACCCGTTCCAAAGTGAATTACTTCTTCAAGTCGAGCAAAGGCTGTATCATATAGCTCCGACTCATCGGTTCTCTGCAATAGCTTAGCAGAGTTTAAAATTCCACCTCCATTACGTGCAATTTCTTCATACGTTTTTCCGTGAACACGATCCACGAATTCCTTTTCCCTTGAACCTGCAAAAACAATATGAGTATGCGAATCACACCACGAAGGCAACACATATTTACCTGTGGCATCCACTACATCGTTTACTGGTGAATGAAATGGTTGATCCATGTGGCCGACTCCAGCTATTTTATCTCCTTCAATCATGATCCACCCGTTTTCCATTATGGGAATCTCTTTCATGTCTTTACCTCTGATAATATGACTTCGTCCATGCTGGACAACTCCCTTTGCATTTATAATTAAAATCCTATTCATTTTCCTTTTTTCCAGAATGGTTTATTACCTGCTAATCGAATATATCCCACATAAACATAAACACCTACTGCAAATAGATGTGCGAAAGGCAATGCTTTTTTGCCTCTTTCAAAATAATGAAAAACGATGAATAATTGAACCGCTGCCTCGATGAAAAATAAAATACTTTCACCGCTTCCAAATAAAGATTGAATGCGATGATGAAAAGCAGCGACTAAGATCATCAGAAATCCAGCGACAAAGAAAAACCAAGGCGAGCCATCTGCATAATCCAACTCGCCAATTCCATGTAAAATAACCACGAATCCCGCTAAAAAGTGGGCAAATTTATAGAGTTTTTCGTTCTTCATTGAAGAGTCAAAACTAGCTTATTTCGAGGATATTTTTTACTGAATCGAGTGTTGAAACATACTTACTTATGAACTTTTCTTTTTCCTTTCGTTTGTATTGCATCACAAAGCGAGGGTGAGGAAGGGGAATGATTTCTTGAAACCATTTCATTTTGTCATTTAATCCCTTGAAATACTTGTAGTTTTGACCTTCACCCAAACAAATAGCAATTCTAGTATGGGCACCCAAAATAATTTGCTGGTTCATTTTAGCAATAACATAGGGCTCAACTCGCTTTTGAAGGATTGCTGAATCATAATAATTTAAGTTTTTACCATCCATCATAAAACCGAGTGGACAAACTGAAGAAAGAAAAAAGTGACGGGTAAATTTTTCAATACCTCCATACTTTTCAAACATTTCATAAATAAATTGGGAACTCAACTCTGACTTCAATGCAAAAGGATGATCGATCTTAGCATCATTCAAAAGATTTACTGGATCGGTGAAGCTAATTCCAGTGATGCCTGATCCTAATCTACCGGGATTAATTCCAAAAAGAAAGATGCGTTTCTCATTGGTAGAATAATACTTTTTATAATATTTATTCACAACCCCTTGAACAATTACATCTTTATACGGATTCAATACTTCTACTCCTCGAGGGGATTTGAAGTCGGGCTCCAGACTTAAAAGAAAGTCAATTGCTCGATTTCCAAAAATTTCATTTTTATTCGACATGTTAATAAACAATCATCCGTTTAACCAATCTTTAGCTGACAAAAATCTAATTTTATACCAATGGAATATATTGAATTAGATATCAAAATTAGTCCTTTGGATCCATTCCGAGAGTATATGTCTTATCATTTGGCCGAAATGGGATTTGATATGTTTACTGAAACGGAAGACGGATTGTTGGCATACTCTCCATCAGATGTTTACAATGAAGAATTAGTAAGTCAAATAATTAATGATGGCATTGAATTAGGTTGCGAAGCGAGTTATTCATCAAAAATAATTCCATGGCAAAACTGGAATGAAGAATGGGAGAAGGCATATCAGCCTGAAATAATCGATGAAAAAATATATGTGAGAGCTGAATTTCATCCTGAGAATCCTGGTTATCCATTAGAAATTATTATCCAGCCGCGAATGGCATTTGGTACCGGCCATCATCCTACTACTTCCCAAGTTATGGAAATGATGTTGAAGATAGATTTTAAAGGGAAAAAAATTATCGATATGGGTTGTGGAACAGGAATTCTGGCAGTGCTGGCGATGAAATTGGGTGCAGAGAGTGCAATTGCTATCGACAATGACCCCAATGCAGTGGAAAATTCAGGAGATAATGTCTTAAAGAATTCATGTAAGAATATTGAAGTCTTCGAGGGTGAAGCTGATGCGCTGAAGGGTTTATCCTGTGATATTTTTATTGCGAATATTAATCGAAATATTATTTTGAATGATCTGTCGTTGTATAAAGCAACCATTTCGAAAGGAGGAGAATTGATCACGAGTGGCTATTACCTTCAAGATTTAGCCATCATCATAAAAAAAGCAACCGAATTAGGATTTGAATTTATTTCTAATACAGAAAATAATGATTGGTGCTGCGCGCGATTTAGCTGCTAGCTGCTCTTCTCAAGTATTCACACAGATCCGTTTATTACAAGATGTTAACTTTTTCGTAAAACCTGAAAAACAAAAGCTAAAAACAAAAAGTTAGAGACTAGAAGCTAGAAGCTAGAAGCCAAGTAAATATTAATTTAGTACAAATTAAATTTTTAGTAAAAAATCAAATCCACAAACAATGAACTTCCATAAAACTTACTTCATTTTTCTTCTATTAATTCTATCAAACTTATCAACA